>NZ_JOMG01000006.1 GCF_000711225.1 Pelobacter seleniigenes DSM 18267 | reverse complement strand
TCGGTAACTGGGTGAAGTCGTAACAAGGTAATCCGTACCGGAAGGTGCGGATGGATCACCTCCTTTCTAAGGAGCTTGCCCTGCCGGAAAGGCAGCGGTTAAAGCTTAAAATCCTACAAGTTCTTAGTCTGCTATTTAGTTTTGAAGAGACCAGGGCCTCTTTTATGAAGAGGTTTTGTGTTCTTTGACATCGAATAACACGAATAGTGTGGATGTGGGCTAGTAGCTCAGCTGGCTAGAGCACACGACTGATAATCGTGAGGTCGGAGGTTCAAGTCCTCCCTGGCCACCAGATCATTTCGGGGGTGTAGCTCAGTTGGGAGAGCGCCTGCCTTGCAAGCAGGAGGTCATCGGTTCGATCCCGTTCACCTCCACCATATTCGTAAACGATATTCGATCTTTGACAATTGCATATGACTGATAGATTTAGAACGAATCATTTGCGCGGAACGTGAATGACCGCGCAGATAGCAAGCGATAGCAAGTAAAGGCAAGACGTAAGAACTTAAGTAGAAAAAGACTATTTATGGTCAAGCTACTAAGGGCGTACGGTGGATGCCTTGGTATCGGGAGGCGATGAAGGACGTGGTAAGCTGCGAAAAGCTTCGGTGAGCCGCTAAACAGGCTTCGACCCGGAGATGTCCGAATGGGGAAACCCGGCGGGGATGATACCCCGTCATCCAGCACTGAATCCATAGGTGTTGGAGGCGAACGCAGGGAACTGAAACATCTAAGTACCTGTAGGAGAAGAAATCAATTGAGATTCTGCTAGTAGCGGCGAGCGAACGCGGATTAGCCCAAACCAGAACTACTACGGTGGTTCTGGGGTTGTGGGGCCCCGAGGTGGGATTGGTGATCGGTAATTGAAGGCTCTGGAAAGTGCCGCCATAGAGGGTGATAGCCCCGTATGTGAAACCGAGATCCACCCTAGGGAGTCCCCGAGTACCACGGGACACGTGAAATCCTGTGGGAAGCTGGGAGGACCATCTTCCAAGGCTAAATACTCCCCGATGACCGATAGCGCATAGTACCGTGAGGGAAAGGTGAAAAGAACTCCGATAAGGAGAGTGAAATAGACCCCTGAAACCGTATGCCTACAAGCAGTGGGAGCCCTATGTCTTCGGACAGGGTGACCGCGTGCCTTTTTGCATAATGAGTCAGCGAGTTACGTTCAGCCAGCGAGGTTAAGCCGTTAGGTGTAGCCGTAGCGAAAGCGAGTCTGAATAGGGCGATTGAGTTGCTGGGAGTAGACCCGAAACCGAGTGATCTATCCATGGGCAGGGTGAAGCGACGGTAACACGTCGTGGAGGCCCGAACCCACTTAGGTTGAAAACTGAGGGGATGACCTGTGGATAGGAGTGAAAGGCTAATCAAACTCGGAGATAGCTGGTTCTCCCCGAAATATATTTAGGTATAGCCTCGTATGAATCGTCCCGGAGGTAGAGCACTGAATGGGCTAGGGCCCTCACCAGGGTACCAAACCTAATCAAACTCCGAATGCCGGGAACGTCTGTACGGGAGTCAGACTGCGGGTGATAAGGTCCGTAGTCAAAAGGGAAACAACCCAGATCGCCAGCTAAGGTCCCTAAATCTGTGCTAAGTGGGAAAGGTTGTGGGAATGCATAAACAACCAGGAGGTTGGCTTAGAAGCAGCCACCCTTTAAAGAAAGCGTAATAGCTCACTGGTCGAGTGGGCCTGCGCCGAAAATGTAACGGGGCTCAAGCACAGTACCGAAGCTGCGGATTTGTACTAAGTACAAGTGGTAGGGGAGCATTGTAGCAACCGCTGAAGGTCGACCGCGAGGACGGCTGGAGGAACTACAAGAGCTTATGCTGACATGAGTAGCGAAAATGTGGGTGAGAAACCCACACACCGTAAGCCCAAGGTTTCCTTTGTAAAGGTAATCTGCGAAGGGTTAGTCGGCCCCTAAGGCGAGGGCGAAAGCCGTAGTCGATGGGAAACAGGTTAATATTCCTGTACCTCTTATAATTGCGATGGGGGACGGAGAAGGGTAGGTCATCCGGGTGTTGGACGTCCCGGTTTAAGCGAGTAGGCGGGGAAAGTAGGCAAATCCGCTTTCCTATGAAACGTCGAGACGCGATGACGAGAGCTTTAAGCTCATAAAGTGATTGATCCCATGCTTCCAAGAAAAGCCTCTAAGCTTCAGATTATAAGAGACCGTACCGCAAACCGACTCAGGTGGGCGGGCAGAATATGCCAAGGTGATTGAGATAACTCTGGTTAAGGAACTCGGCAAAATGACACCGTAACTTCGGGAGAAGGTGTGCCTCCGTTAGGTGAGGGGATTTACTCCCTAAGCCGAAGGGGGTCGCAGAGAAATGGCGGTAGCGACTGTTTACTAAAAACACAGCACTCTGCAAACTCGTAAGAGGACGTATAGGGTGTGACGCCTGCCCGGTGCCGGAAGGTTAAGGGGATGTGTTAGCGCAAGCGAAGCATTGAACCGAAGCCCCGGTAAACGGCGGCCGTAACTATAACGGTCCTAAGGTAGCGAAATTCCTTGTCGGGTAAGTTCCGACCTGCACGAATGGCGTAACGACTTCCGCACTGTCTCAACCAGGGACTCAGCGAAATTGAATTCTCGGTGAAGATGCCGAGTACCCGCGGCAAGACGGAAAGACCCCGTGAACCTTTACTATAGCTTGGCAGTGATATTCGGGACAGCATGTGTAGGATAGGTGGGAGACTTTGAAGCTGGCACGCCAGTGTCGGTGGAGTCGTCCTTGAAATACCACCCTTGTTTTTCTGGATATCTAACCTAGACCCGTGATCCGGGTCGGGGACACTGCCTGGTGGGTAGTTTGACTGGGGCGGTCGCCTCCCAAATTGTAACGGAGGCGCGCGAAGGTTCCCTCAGGCTGATTGGAAACCAGCCGAAGAGTGCAAAGGCATAAGGGAGCTTGACTGCAAGACAGACACGTCGAGCAGGTGCGAAAGCAGGTCTTAGTGATCCGGTGGTTCTGTATGGAAGGGCCATCGCTCAACGGATAAAAGGTACTCCGGGGATAACAGGCTTATCTCCCCCAAGAGTTCACATCGACGGGGAGGTTTGGCACCTCGATGTCGGCTCATCACATCCTGGGGCTGAAGTCGGTCCCAAGGGTTTGGCTGTTCGCCAATTAAAGTGGTACGCGAGCTGGGTTTAAAACGTCGTGAGACAGTTTGGTCCCTATCTGCCGTGGGCGTAGGAGATTTGAGAGGATCTGTTCCTAGTACGAGAGGACCGGAATGGACGAACCACTAGTGTTCCTGTTGTCACGCCAGTGGCATCGCAGGGTAGCTATGTTCGGAAAGGATAACCGCTGAAAGCATCTAAGCGGGAAGCCCACCTCAAGACGAGATCTCCCTGGGGGTTTGCCCCCTGAAGGTCCGTTGGAGACGACAACGTTGATAGGCCGGATGTGTAAGCACAGTAATGTGTTCAGCTAACCGGTACTAATTGACCGTGAGGCTTGACCATAATAGTTTTTTATAGGGAAGGGGGAGTCCGCTCCCCCAACCCCCTTGAGTTCCCTGCTATCGTTCAGAATTCGAATCAGTCAATGCGATTGAAAACCAGTTATAAGGTTTTCGGTGGCTATAGCGTAGGGGGTACACCTGTTCTCATCCCGAACACAGAAGTTAAGTCCTACAGCGCCGATGATACTGCATGGGAGACTATGTGGGAAAGTAGGTCGCCGCCGAAATTATTTCACAACCCCGTCTTTACAAAAGACGGGGTTTTTTATGTTTAAAAATATAAAAATCAGTCAATGTAATTGAAAACCAGTTATAAGGTTTTCGGTGGCTATAGCGTAGGGGGTACACCTGTTCTCATCCCGAACACAGAAGTTAAGTCCTACAGCGCCGATGATACTGCATGGGAGACTATGTGGGAAAGTAGGTCGCCGCCGAAATTATTTCACAACCCCGTCTTTACAAAAGACGGGGTTTTTTATCGGTTTGGCAACGGATTCGTTGAGGGGCGCAAGTCTTTTGCCTGGTCAGCCGATGTCCTGCCGGTCTCAGCGTTAACCTCGTGGCTGGCTTTATTCCGGCTCGATTCCGTAAGATTTGATCTTTCTGTGCAGGTTTGAACGTTCCAGGCCGATTTCTTCCGCCGTCCTGGAAATATTCCAATTATTTTTGGTCAGTTTTTCCAACAAAAACTGCTTTTCGAATAATTCCTTGGCATCACGATAAGAATCGGGCAGTTCCTGGTTTTGGCCAAAGAGCAGCGGCTCCGTTTCACTCTGGGCCTCCGTCATTTCCCTGGGCAGGTCTGCCGTGTTGATTTCCTGACCCGGGGTCATAATAACCAAACGCTCAATGAGATTTTTCAGCTCTCTGACGTTCCCAGGCCAGTTATAGCTCATCAGGGCGTGCAGGGCTTCATTTGAGATAGATTTGATATCCCGGCTTTCCTTGCCGCAAAAATGCTGTAGAAAGTGAGAACATAATTTCGGGATATCTTCCTTCCTGAATCTTAAGGGGGGGAACGACAAAGGGCAGGACATTCAGCCGGAAGTAAAGATCCTCGCGGAAATTTCCCAATTTTATTTCTTCCTGCAGATCCTTATTGGTTGCCGCAATCACCCGCACATCGACTTCGATGGTGCGATTACCTCCGACCCGCTCAAATTTATGTTCCTGCAGAATTCGCAAGATTTTGGCCTGGGTTTTTAGACTCATATCGCCGATCTCATCAAGAAACAGGGTCCCTCCATTGGCTATGTCGAATTTTCCCCGTCGTGCTGCCGTGGCCCCGGTAAAAGCGCCTTTTTCATGCCCGAACAATTCTGATTCGATGAGTTCTTCTGGGATGGCTGCGCAGTTGACTTCAACAAAAGTTCGATCGGCCCTTCTGGACTGCTGATGGATCGCCCTTGCGACCAGCTCTTTACCGGTGCCGTTTTCCCCGGTGATCAGGACCCAACCGGCACTGGGGGCGGCGATTTTGATCTGTTTCTTGAGCCTCAGAATCGGCTGACTGTCGCCGATCATCTGGTAGTCACGGTCAATCTTTTCTTTCAGCACTCTGTTTTCTGCAACCAATTGACCGATCTTCATACCGTTCTGAATGGACAATAGACCTTTTCCAGGGAGAGCGGTTTTTCGATGAAATCGAAGGCTCCCAGCCGGGTGGCTTTGACTGCAGTTTCTATGGTGCCATGCCCACTCATCATGATAACAGCTGATTGGGGCGTACCTGCTTGATCCGTTTCAATGTTTCCAGGCCATCGATTCCCGGCATCCAGATGTCCAGGAGAACAACATCAGGGTCTTCTGTCTGGATCTTGTCAAGGCACTCTTCTCCGGTAGCTGCAAAGGCGGTGCGAAAGCCCTCGTCGTTTAAATCCCTTCCAGGCTTTGGCGTATGCTGTCTTCGTCATCGACAATAAGGATGTTTTTCATATCAATAGCCTTTCAAATACTTAATTCAAGCTGTCGTCGCCGGAAGCTCAATGATGAAAATAGAACCCTGGGGCTTGTTGTCCCTGACCCGGATATAGCCGTTATGATCGGCGATGATCGTAGACACGATAGCCAGTCCCAGTCCGGTCCCGGTTTTTTTTGTAGAAAAGTAGGGTTCGAACAGCCGGGCCTTGTCTTCAGCAGGGATACCGCAGCCGGTATCTGCAACAGACAGCGTAATGATCTGCAACTCCTGATTATAGTCTGATTCGAGTTTTATCGTTCCGGTGGTGGTGATGGCCGCAACCGCGTTTTCCAGCAGATTGATAAGGACTCTTTTGATCTGTTCCGGTCGAACCTTGTTACCGGCAGGTTGGGTTCGATAGAGCGCTGAAAATCAATATTCTTATGTGCCTGCTTGTAGAGGCTGAGGCACTCGTCAATAACGTCATTCAGGTTGTTCTCTGTTGGTTTGGTGGCCGGCATACGGGCGAAGCTGGAAAACTCATTGACCAGATTTTTCAGCTCATCAACTTGATTGCTGATCATTCTGGTACATTCGTCGAAAACATGGTCATCCTCATCAAAACGATCGAGATACCGTCGTCTCAGCCGTTGAGCGGAAAGTTGAATCGGGGTGAGCGGGTTCTTGATTTCATGGGCAATTCTCCTGGCCACTTCCCGCCATGCCGCCATTCTTTGGGCTTTGTATAGCTGGGTTAAATCGTCAAAAAACAACAACTGTTCCCAGAAAATGATTGTGGTTATCACGCAGGGTTGTGAGATTGACCATCAGTGTGTATTTATCGTTACCAATGGGAATGGTCATCTGCTGGCGAACGGTCCCCTTTTCCGAATAAAACAACTCCTTGAGCAATTCCATGATTTTCGGCAGATAGGTTTCCGGAATGACTTCCCGGAAATCTTTGCCGAGAACCTCGTC
>NZ_JOMG01000005.1:300000-470893 GCF_000711225.1 Pelobacter seleniigenes DSM 18267 | reverse complement strand
ATATCGGCATCCTCAATATCTTTCCGCTGCAACGACCGGTGTGTTCAGAGCGATACCACTGAGCCCTTCCAGCCGGGCCATGTCGACCTGAAAGGCGGTCAGGGCCTGGTAGTATTTTTCCTGATAGCGGAACAAACTGAGCAGGGCGGTCAGGGGGGCCTGGTAGTCGCGCCGCCCGACTTCAAAATCGGCCAGGCTGAGTTGATAAAGTTGTCGCGCCTGGGGAATCAGGACTCGGCCATAAAGGTCGGCCAGCTCACGATTGGTGGTCAGATCGGTCATCGTGGTTTGAATAGCGGCTGACACCTCATTGTAAAAATCGGTTCCTTCGGCTTTGATCGCCCGCAAGCCGCTGTCGGCTTCAAAGGAAGCTTCGTCCTGAAGGTCCCGGTTGAAATACATTTTGACATGCCGCGCATGGCCCGGAAACGGCGCCCAGGGCCTGGTAGCCTTTCATCAGCGGGCGATTCTGAAACAGTCCGGAGATCAGGTTGATTGCAGTGTAGCGGGGCAGGACAAGGTCCGTCATAGCCGAGATCTTTGTCCAGAAATGGTCGAGGGGCTGGTGATCGGCCGCGCCGCCAGGTAGTTGAGCCGGGTTGCCAGTTCCCGGCGTTGTTGCTGCTTTTCCAGCAGTTCAGCCTTGAGCCGGTAGCGCTGCTCCTGCAGGTTGAGGACATCGGTCTGGGTGATGTTTCCCACCGCATACTGGGCAGCGGCCGATTGGGTCAGCTCGGCCAGGGTGGCGATGCCGTTTTCGGTGGCGATAATGGTTTTGTCAAGGAAGTAGAGCTTGAAAAAAGCTTCCCGAACTTGGCTGACCACCTGCAGGCGCAGGTCTGCAGCCCGATACTCGAACCAGAGCGCCTGGTTTTCGATCATGTCCCGGCCGGTGAGAATTTTCCCCCGCACACTGCGGGTGTTGACCTTGGTCGCCGGGCCGGCCTGGGCCTGATTGATCCGCTCCGCCTCGCCAAGACTGATATTGCCGACCGGAAAATCGAGATAGTAAAAGGCCAGCAGCGGTTCGTTCAGTTTGTCGATGAGGGCGATCCGGGTGTTGTAGCGTTGCACCTGGGCGTCGGCCGAAATCAGCTGCAGGTTGTTGACCGCGGCGGCTTCCAGCAGTTCGGCCAGGGAGACGCTGGCTTTCGGCGCGGACGGCGGTGATGCGGCACGGACGGCGGCGGGCAGCAGCAGGTGCAACAGCACGGCCAGGACCACGACCCTGATCCAGGACAGGGGGCCGGGTGAAAAAACAGTGGCGGTCGGGCGTTGACACAATGGCAAAGTTAGCGACTCCATGAATGCATTTCATTAAGACTAGTTTACATCCGGACACGGCACTTACCCGCTGTCACGGCGTCAATCTGCGGCCTTGCTGGTGCGGCGTAGCGCTGTACATTTCCGCACAGGCCCTTGATTTTATTGCCACAACGAAATACTGCTCGTTTCCAATCTGAAAATTTAACGATTGCTATCCAGAGTCTCCGAGCAAAACCAGGACTGTCCCCGCCCGGGGGCTGTCCCAGGTCTTTGCGGTGCGAACCGCGACAGTTTCATGGCTCGCAAACTCGCGGTGCAAACCGCCAGCGTTCCAAGGGCCGCAAACATCTGGGACAGCCCCAGATAGGGCTTGGGACAGTCCCGAGTTTGCTACGAAAGTGCTTAAATTAGCACCATTCGGGACAGCTGCTAAAATTTCCCCATGGTTCTCATTCCGTTAGACCCGTCGATGCGAAAAGCCCCCGGATCGGTTGATTTCGGAAAATACAGGCGTCGCCAGCTGGCTTCTGCCCCCTTGAAAATCAATACCCCGTCAAAGGGCGGGCTATCCTTGGCATAGCTCAACAACGGGCTGTCAGTGACAATTACGGCGGTGCCGAATTCCGGGATAGCCACCGTGCCGGTTATGGAAAAAGCCGGATAGCGTCCGCTCAGATCCCAACTCAACAGACCGTCTGTCAACTGCACCTGGCGCTGGTTCACTTCATCGATCAGCATGCGGCTGTGGACCAGATAACGCTGCTGTTTGCCCTGGTAGGCGTTCATGGTCAGCTGCAACTGTCCGCTTAATAAGAAGCGACGCTGCTCCAATTGGGCAGGCAGCCGGGCATAGTCGAGGTTGAGTTCCAGCTGGCCGGTTGCTGTATCGAGCTGCCCGGTGACGGTTAACGCCGCGTTGTAGGTCAGGCCGCAGTTGTCGGCATAGTTTTCATAGTCAAGGCTGCCGCTGAGCGCTCCAGTGGCGGCTATGGCTAGCTGGACTGTGGTTTGCCCCCGGCTGCCGGCCTGCTGCAGGGTTTTGGGGACGACGACCGTTTGCCCTGGTTGCAGATTAAGCTGGGTGACATAGGCGATCAGCGGATCGATGAGCAAGCTGTGGGCCTTGATCAGGCCAAAGTAGGGTTTGCCGTCGGAGACCTTCAGGGTCAGCTGCCAGGCATGATCGCCTCGTTGTTCCTGCGGGTCGGGCAGATAATAGGGGGTCAGGGTGATCACCTGGGTGTTGTTGCCGTCAAAATGAACCTGGGGGCGGGTCTGGTTCGGCGCAGCGCAGGCTGTCAGCAGGATGGTCAGTAATATGGCCAATGCTGCTCTTAAAAAGGTTTTCCGGCTGTTCCGAACCATAACTGCTCCGTCGATCAGGGCTGGCCGGTTTGGAAACAGGTTATTTCCGGGACCGGTGCAGCGATTGTGGCGAAGCGACCTCCGCATGACCGAGGTGCCGGAGTGCGGATGAAGCGATTCAGCGGTCGGTTGTTGTTTAAAAGTCTGTTAAGGGATTGAAAAGCGATATTATCTCGTTTTCATCCGGAAACGGCGCTTTTTCCGTTGTAGCGACGTCAATCTACGGACTTCCTTGTGCGGCGTATCGATATACGCCTCCGCGCAAGCCCTTGATTTTCTTGCCACAACGGAAAACTGCTCGTTTCCAATCTGAAAACTTCTTGATTGCCATCCAAAGTTTCCGGATGACAACTAATCTCAATATGTTGAGACGCTGTTTTGGAGATTGTAACACTGTTTCTACATTGATTGTAGGTCTTTTCCGGAGCGGTCGGATGGTTTTGCCGGTACTTCCTCCAAAAAACCGATCCAGGTCACGGTCAGGGTGGGGACGCCGAACTCCTCTTCAACCTTTCCTTTCAGCACATAGGGGCGCCGCCTGGTCAGCTTGCGACAGAAGCGGGCATAGGCCTGCGGAAAGAACGTGGCGTCATAGATGCCGCTCTGGTCTTCAAAAGAGACAAACTCCATGGGTCGGCCGTTTTTATCCTGGACGGTTTTGCCCGTGACCCACCAGCCGATCATGGTGACATGGCGGCCGGTCCAGCGCAGCATCATACTGGAGTCGACCGGGTTGAGGCGCGCCAGCCGGGACCGGTAGAGCACCAGCGGATGGATGGAGACCAGCATGCCGAGGGCTTCCTGCTCCTGCTCAAGGACGGTTTTCTCGTCATAGGGTGGCGGCATTGGAAGGGGCGGGGACGGCGCGGCAAACAGGCTGGCCTGCGCGGTCGCAGCGGTCCGGCGGTGGGCGAGCAGTTCCCAGAGCAACGCCGGGCGGCGCTGTTTCCCTTCCAGTTCGTCGAAACAGCCGGCTTTGATCAGCAGGCGGATATCAGCCGGGTCGATGGCCACCCGGCCGAGGAAATCCTGAAAATCCACAAAATCCCCCTGTGTCTGACGCTCCTTCAGTAAGGTGTTCAGGGCGGCCTGGCTGAGGCCGCCAATCTGCATCAGCCCGACCCGCAGGCTGCGGCGCCGGCCGTAGTAATGGGCGGTGCTGCGGTTGATGTCCGGCGGCAGGATCTCCAGGTGCATGCGGCGGGCCTCGGAGATATAGGCCGCCGGGGAATAAAAGCCGCCCCGGTTGGAGATCACGGCGGCCATGAACTCGGCCGGGTAATGGGCTTTGAGATAAGCCGACTTGCAGCTGACCAAGGCATAGGATGCCGAGTGGGGCTTGCAGAACGAATAGCCGGCAAAGGAGAGAATCTGCTCCCAGAGGGCATCGACCACCTCCAGACTGACCCCGCGGTCCTGCGCCCCGTGTTGAAACTGGCGCCGGTAGTCCGCCAGTTTCTGCCGTTTATCCTTTTTGCTGATGATTTTGCGCAGTTGATCACCGTCAAAGGCGGAAAAGCCGGCCAGGGCCATGGCGACCTGGGTGATCTGCTCCTGGTAGATGGCGATGCCGTAGGTTTCCCCCAGCGCCTCGCTCAGCAACGGATGCAGGTGGGTCCAGGGTGCTCCGTGCATGCGGGCGAGGAATTCCAGGATGAAGCGGTTGGCGGCCGGGCGGATGATCGAAGACGCCATCACCAGATGATCGAACAGGTCGCAGTTGGCTTCATTGGGATTGTTGCGCCACATGCGTTTGAGCAGCAACCGGGTGGCCGGTGACTCAATGTAAAAACAGCCCATGGTCTCCCCGCTGCGCAGCAATCGGCGGGTTTTTTCATCGGCCAGCGGTTGCCAGGTGGCGTAATCGATGCTGCGACCGGTGTTCTGCTTGACCGCGGCCAGAGCATCGCGAATGACGGCCAGGGACCGATTGCCGAGGATATCGATCTTGACCAGACCGCTGTTTTCGGCTTGATCCTTCTCCCACTGAATAACCGGCAATCCCTTGGCGGAGTTTTCCACCGGAACGTAACGGCGGATTTCATCCGGGACAATGACCAGCCCGCCGCAGTGCAGGGAGAGGTGACGCAACTGGCCGTCCAGACAGCGGGCCAGACGCAGAATCTCCAGCCAGTCGCTGCTGAAGGATTCGCCGTTGAACAGTGGATGACCGGCAACCGCGGCGGCGGTCTGGTCCGCTTTCCAATAATCGGAGATCCGTTCGGTCAGGGTCTTGATCTCGGCATCGGGCAAGCCGAAGACTTTGGCCACCTCACGGATCGCCGAGCGGCCGCGAAAGCCGATCTGGTTGGCGACCATGGCGGCGCGGCCAGCACCGTAACGGGCGAAGGCGAAGTCGAGGATCGCGTCGCGCTCGTCCCAGGGAAAATCGATGTCGATATCGGGCGGATCCAGGCGCCCTTCGTTGAGGAAGCGCTCGAAAAACAGGTTGTAGGCAATGGGATCGACATGGGTAATCCCCAGGCAATAGGCAACCAGGGAGGCGGCCGCGCTACCGCGGCCGCAAGTGCGGGGGGACTGCTTGACAAGCTCTTCGACCACCAGGAAATAATGGGCAAAGCCTTTAGTACGGATCAGCCGCAACTCTTTCTGCAGCCGTTCTTCAACGTTGGCGTCGATCTGACCGTAGCGCCAGGCCGCACCGGTCCGGGTCCGCGCTTCGAGCAGGGCATAGGCTTCGGTCTCGCTGTGTTCGCGAAAGGCCGGAAAGACCAGCGAGAAATCCCCTTGGAAACAGCAGGATTCGGCAATCTTTAAAGTATTTTCGAGGGCCTGCGGGCAGTGTGGGAAATAACCGGCCATAGTGGTGGGGGAGAGCAGGCGGTCGCAGTCCGCGGCGGTTGCGGCGGTGGGCAACTGACTGAAGGTGGTGTTGAGAGCGATCGCGCGCAGCAGCCGATGGATTTCATAGTCGGCCGCGTCGATGAGAACGGCCCGGCTGGTGGCGACCTGCGGCAGCGCCAGACTTTTGGAGAGCTGCAGAGCCTGGTGCATCCGGTGGCCGGGGGACAGCTCGACAAACAGATGCTCGCGGGATTGGCGACGCAGCGGACGCAGAACCTGTTCATCGTCGCTGAGCACGGTCAGGCCGCGCCGGTAACGTTGCAGACTATCGGCCAGCACGAAGTTGTTAGCACAATGCAGGTCGGAGAGCAGCCGGCAGAGGTTGGCGTAGCCGTCACTGTCCCGAACCAGCAGAATGGCGCGCTGCCCCTGGTGGACCGCCTCGCTGCCGATGATCGGCTGCAGGCCGTGGCGGCGGGCGCAATCGAGAAAATGGGGGATGCCGTACAACCCGTTGCGGTCGGTCAGGGCCAGGGCCGAGAGACCCGCTGCCCGGGCCGTTCGGCAGATATCGTCGAGTTTGCGAACCCCCCATTGCGGGGAAAAGCAGGAATGGACATGGAGGGGAACATAGTTGAGCGGGTTCATACAGCCAGAGTCCGTCCTGAACAAATGCTGCGCATGCCGTATTTGCTGCGAATCCGGTCGAGGGCCTGTTGCAGCGCCTGCTGGCGCGGCGCCGGACTCGAAGCGGCAAACAGGTGTCCCTGCTGGCCGGAATTTTCCAATTGCCGGCAGCTCAGTTTGAGCCCCTTGAGGCGGGTTCGCCGGTTGTTCAGCGTGGCAAAAAGTTCAGCTGCAGCCTGATAGAGGAGCAGGTCGTGATTTTGTGCCTGACGCAGTTGTTGGGTGCGGCTCTGTTGCCTGCCGTCGGCATAATGGATGGTCAGCTGCAGTTCGGCACAGGCGCGACCGAGCCGTCGCAAGCGCAGGCCGCAGTCCTCGACCAGCCGGCAGAGTTCGGCCTGGAGTATGCCGGCGTCGTTTTCGGCGCGGTTTAAGTAGCTTTCGGCGCTGATCTCCGGGCTTCTCCGGGGCGGCAGCACCGGCGTCAGATCCTGGCCCAGGGCGCGTTGCCGCACGAGCGGGGCAAAGGGACCGAAGACCAGGCGCAGTTGAGGGAGCTGCAATGCCGCCAATTCACTGACCCGGCGCAGGTTGAGCTCGCGCAGCAGCAGCTGTTCGCGGACATTGCCGATGCCCGGCAGTACCCGGACCGGCAGCGGGGCGATAAAGGTTTGTTCGGACCCGCGCAGAATATCGCAGACGCCGGGTCGCTCCAGGTATTCTGCGGCGATTTTGGAAACCAGTTTGTTGCCGGCAACGCCCAGGGTTGCGACCAGCCGCAGTTGGGTTTCCAGTTCGCGTTCCAGGCGCATGGCGATATCCCGACCCGGCCCCAGCAGGCGGCGCGAGCCGGTCAGATCAAGGAACAGGCGTCCCGCCGGCTGGTTTTCCACCAGCGGCGAATACTGCCCGGCCAGTTTTTGCAGGGCTCGGTCGGCGCGACCCAGCAGCTGCGGGTTGGGCGGCAGGGTGAGCAGCGCCGGGCAGAGGCGGCGGCCCTGGCGGACGCTCATCCCGGCCAGGACTCCGTCGCGGCCGGCTTCGGCCGAGACCGAGCTGATAATGGCTCGGTCGGACAGTCCCGGTGCAATCGCCACCGGTCGGCCGCGTAAGGCGGGGTCCGCCACCCGGGCAACGGCAACGGCATAGGCGGGAACGGTCAGGTGGAGAATATCCCTTTCCATCAGCGACAATGACGGATGACCCCGACCACGACACCTTCGATACTGAACTCCTGGCCGGGTTGAATAACCAGCATTTCCATGGCCGGGTTGGCCGGGTGCAGTTCGATCTGCGTCTCCCGGTGCAACAGGCGTTTGACTGTGGCTTCGCCGTCGATCAGCGCCACTACGGTCTGCCCGGAATGGGCCTGGGGCTGTTTGCGGACCACGACATAATCGCCATCCAGAATGCCGTCGCCGATCATGGAATCGCCCTGGACCCTGAGCACAAAATTTTCCCCGCTGCCGACCATCGACGGCGGCACTTCGATGCTGTCCGGGGTGGTGACGGCCTCAATCGGCTTGCCCGCAGCGACTCGGCCGACCAGAGGCAGTTCGATCCCCGAACTTTGCGACTGCAGGGTTTTCAGGCCACGCCGGGCGTTCAAGTCTTTGCTCAGGACGCCTTCTCGTTGCAGTCGGACCAGATAATTTTGCACCGTTCCCAGTGAGCTCCAGCCGAAGGCCCGGGCGATTTCCTGCTGGGAAGGCGGGTAGCCGTGCTGCTCGGTAAATTCAAGAATATAGTCGTAAACGGCTTTTTGTTTGGGGGTTAGCGGACTCATCGCAGTTCTCCTTGGTTGCGCTTGTGCAGGACTTGATCCCGGACTGCCGAGCCTATCAGGTTATTGAAAAAGTCCATCCCTGGCCTTTTTCAAGCCCGGTGGAGAAAAATGCACTGTCCTGAATGGCGCTCGTTTAAGCAGCTTTGCAGTAAACTCGGGACTGTCCCCAGGGTCATCGGGGGCTGTCCCAAGAGTTTGCGAGCCATGAAACTGTCGTGGTTCGCACCGCAAAGACCTGGGACAGCCCCCGTACGGGGACAGTCCCGGTTTTGCTGCCATCGACTCTTAAACAAGCGCCATTCTGCAATGTCCTCCACCTTATACAATCAATAATTTAGAAAGGTGTCATTGATTGTGATCGCCCATGGCTAGGCTGGTTGTCTTGGTTTTAAGGGTATGCGTAAGTTTTGCGTAAGTCAAGAGGGAAGGTGGTCTTCAAAAAAACACAACGGCCGCCGGGGTGAAGCCGGTGGCCGTTGTCTGGAAGAGCTGTCGTCAGGTGCTGCGGGCGAATTTTTCCCGCAACCGCTGAGAGGGGGCTATTTTCTGTGGTAGCAGATGCCGGAGTCGCACTTGAATTCGCATTCCGCTTCCGGAACCTTGTTCAACTCCATGATCTCATAAGCGGTCGGGGGGAGATGATCGACAAGATCCCGGATGGTTTTATGGGAGTAGCCTTCCTGAAAAATCAGCAGATCGTCGGTACTGTCGATAATCTCGAATTGTTTCCCCAGTTCAGCGGAAATCTGGTCATCCCAATGCATTCTGTCTTTAATCTGCAATCCGATCATGATGCACTCCTTGTTGCCTGGCTGTTGCTCTGTTCGTTGCGATATTTTTAATTTTATCAGACAGCTGCTGTTTGACAATCCGTTGCCGCGAGCCTGCGTCGGAAGCAGTCGATGAAAAGCCCGAAAGTTGACAATGATGGTCATGATTAGTACTGTAAAAGGAAACCGTTCAGGAGAGGAGGTTGCATATGAACAAGACGGTCAACGCTAAATACGATTCAGCAAGAACTGTCAACAGTGTCCTGTTTGACCTCATCGGCACCGGTATCAGCCATGAAAACATCGACCATGACAAAGCCCGCAATGTGCTGAAAGTCACTATTGCCGCAGAGGCAGAGTCCCAGGTTCGGGAAATTCTCCAACGTCATCACCCGCAGAATCTCAACTGAAGATAGCTGATTCCAGCTTGTTTGTCTGGTGTGAGTGGAGCTTCCGCTGAAGGCTCCGGCCAGGTATGGCAGGCTGTTCAATCTTATGGCCGGTTTTGCGTCAGTAAGCCGGCCATTTTCTCCTTTTAATACCTGTTTCTTCCCCCGGTAAAAGACCCTCTTGCTGCAGAATCGTTGCTTCGCTCCTGGGCAAACTCTTAAAAAACAGCTTGCCGAGCCCATGGACGGGCGATCAAAATCATTCTAAGCCATTGATTTTATAAGACGGAGGATATCGCACTTTGCAAGCCGCTCCAGCCCCTGCGGCGGCAAGCGATTTCTTCTTGCACAAGCGCTGCGCTCTTCTAAACTTGAAGCAGAGTGTCCTGTTGCAACAACAAGAAAAGAGCCCGCTTATGCAGCGTGAACTGGTGAAAGGGTTGCTTGATCCCGCCTGCTACGATCATCCGGTCAGGCAGGTCGAACTGATCGAGACTCATATCTCCTGGGTCTTCCTGGCCGGAGACTTTGCCTACAAATTGAAAAAAGCCCTCGACCTCGGTTTTCTCGATTTTTCCACCCTGGCCCGGCGAAAATTTTTCTGCGCGGAAGAGTTGCGGCTGAACCGGCGCTTTGCCGCTGATTTATATCTTGAGGTGATCACTGTCGGTGGTGACCCGGCGAACCCACGGCTGCGGGGCGAACCGGTGCTCGATTACCTGGTGAAAATGAAACGTTTCGATCAGCGGCAACAGCTGGATCGCATGTTGGCCGACGGCCTGCTGAACGCTTCCCAGCTGCAGTCCTTTGCTGAAAAGATCGCCGCGGTCCATCGTACTGCCGAGGTTGCTGCCGCAACCGACCCGCAGGCCACTGTCGCGGCAGTGATCGGTCCGGCCCTGGAGAATTTCGCCCAGCTTCAGACCGTTCCGGCGGCCCGGCAGCTGGCAGGCCAGATCGACCGGATTGAGGCCTGGACCCGGCAGACTGGCGCACAGCTCCAGTCCCGGTTTGTTGCACGGCGGGCCGCTGGCTATGTCCGCGAATGCCACGGGGACCTGCATTTGCGCAACATGGCCTGGCTGCATGGGGAGCCGATCCTGTTCGACTGCATCGAATTCAGTGAGGAATTGCGCTGGATCGATACCATTAGCGACATCGCTTTCCTGGTCATGGACCTTGATGATCGACATGAAGAAGAACTTGGCTGGCGATTTTTCGATAGTTACCTGCAGAACTCTGGAGACTTCGGCGGGTTGTCGTTGTTGCGTTATTACCTGGTTTATCGGGCCATGGTGCGGGCCAAGGTCAGTGGTCTGCAACTGGCCCAGGCCACGACACTGGCCGAGGAGCAAGGGGAGGGGTTGGCCCGTTTTGCCAGCTATGTCGATCTGGCGGAAACCTATATTGCGTCACCGCGGCCGGAGCTGATTCTGGCCCACGGCCTGAGCGGGTCCGGAAAAACTTTTTTCGTCAATCAGCTGGCCCCCAAAATAAAAGCGGTGGTGCTGCATTCGGATGTGGAACGCAAGCGCTTGCGATGGCTTGAACCGGCAGCGGCCAGTTCCTCTCCACCGGGCGGCGGCCGCTATACGCCCGCTGCCCGACAGCAGGTTTATCAGCACCTGCATCGCCAGGCCGGGGAGATCCTCACCGCCGGCTTCAAGGTGATAGTCGATGCAACCTTTTTGCAGCGGGCAGACCGTCAGCTGCTGTTGGACCTGGCGGTGACCTGCCGGGTACCGGTACGGATTCTGGATTTTACCGTGCCGGTTGCGCTCTTGCGCGAGCGGCTGCGGGCCAGGGCGGCAGTCCCCGGCGAACTGTCGGAAGCGGATGAAGCAGTGCTTGAATTTCAGCTGGCCCATGCGGAGCCGTTAAGCGCCGCGGAAGAAGAGTTGGCCATCAAGGTGGCTGCCGGGACCGGAGTTGATGCTGTTGCCGAGGCCTTGCTAAAATAACTTGAGATGCAGACGAAATGAAGAACGTGGCTACTGAGGCGTTCGGTAAGGAAGGAATACTGATGAAGATTCAGGTGATTCTTAACGGTGGACAGGAACGCTTTGTTGATAAAGACGAACTGCAGTTTCTGTTTTTAACCCGTCAGGTGTTCTCTTTCAAGCGTTCCGCCGGCTGGGTGGTGGTCGGTCGCGATCAAATGCGTGCCGGCAACAAGAAGATGACCGGCGAAGATCGCCGTTATCACGGTAAATTTTCACGCGAACACTGGTACTGAACCGGTCCCAGCCGGGTTGCCTAATGACTCGGTGCGGTTGCCTGCAGGGCTGGGATAACGGCTTCCAGGGCGTCCTCAATCCGTGCGACATAGATGAATTCCATCTCTGCCAGGACATGCGCCGGCAGGTCGTGGAGATCCTTCTGGTTTTCGCTGGGCAGGATAATGCGATAGATGCCCGCTCTGCGCGCGGCGAGAATTTTCTCCTTGATGCCACCAACCGGCAGAACCAACCCACTCAGGGTTATTTCCCCGGTCATGGCACTGTCGCTGCGAACCGGTTGTTCCAGATAGAGGGATGCCAGGGCTGCGGCCATGGTCACTCCGGCCGAAGGGCCATCCTTGGGAATGGCTCCTGCGGGGATGTGTATGTGCAGGGGGGCGTCGATGCTTTCTTGGCCGGCCCGCTCCCGGTAGCGGGATGAGATGTAACTGGCCGCGGTCATGGCCGACTCCTTCATGACCTCGCCAAGCTGCCCGGTCAGGGTGATTCTTTCGCCTTTGTTGAGCTTGATCGCTTCAATGTAAAGAATATCTCCCCCCGCTTCCGTCCAGGCCATGCCGATGGCGACGCCCGGCGCCAGGGTCTGGCGCAGCTGTTCCGCAAAAAAACGCTCCGGCCCCAGTAGCTCCAGCAACTCGGGAACATCGACCATGACCGGAGTCGTTTCGCCTTGAGCGAAGCGGACCGCGGTCTTGCGCGCCAATCGTCCCAGCATCCGTTCGAGCTCACGAACACCGGCTTCCCGGGTATAGCGATGGATGATCTCCTTGAGGGCCGCAGCCGTGATTCCGAGCTGTTCCGGGCGCAGGCCGGCATCCTCCCGCAGCCGGGGGAACAGGTAGCGCCGGGCGATCTCCGCTTTCTCTTCATCGCTGTAGCCGGGCAGGCGCAATGTTTCCATCCGGTCGAGGAGCGGGCGGGGGATCTGGTCAAGGGTATTGGCCGTGGTGACAAAGAAAACCTTGGACAGATCAAAGGGCAGATCCAGATAGTTGTCGTGAAAACTGTTGTTCTGGGCCGGATCGAGAATTTCCATCAGGGCTGCTGCCGGGTCGCCGCGGACATCGCGGCCGAGTTTGTCGATTTCATCAAGCATGATCAGCGGATTTTTCACCTCGGCGCGGCGAATCGCCTGGATCAGCCGGCCGGGCATAGCGCCGATATAGGTCCGCCGGTGACCGCGCAGCTCTGCCTCGTCGTGCAGGGCACCAAGGCTGAAGCGTTCGAACTGTCTGCCCAGGGCGCGCGCTATGGATTGCCCCAGGGAGGTCTTGCCGACGCCGGGAGGCCCCACAAAGCAAAGAATTGGCGATTTCGCCCGGGGGTTGAGGATCATTACGGCGAGATGTTCCAGGATGCGCTCTTTGACTTCCTGGAGACTGTAGTGATCCTCATCCAGCACCTGCCGGGCATGCGCCAGGTTCAGGTTGTCCGGCGAAGTTTTGTCCCAGGGCAGATCCAGGATCAGTTCCATGTGGGACAGGGCCACCTGGTATTCCGGAGAGATGGTCGGAATCTGATTGAGGCGAGCCATCTCCTTTTCTACCTCGGGGCGCACAGTATCCGGCAGTTTACAGCGGGCGAGCTTCTTATTCAGCTCCGCAGCCTGCTGATCCGGGGCTTCTTCTCCCAGTTCCTGTTGCAGGGCGCGGATCTGCTCGCGTAGAAGATATTTGCGATTTTCTTCGTTGAGTTTGTCCTTGGCCTTATCCGAGACTTTTTTCCTGATTTCCTGAACCTGGATTTCCCGATTGAGATAGCCGATGACGATCTTTATCGCCTCTAAGTCCTGATCGGTTTCCAGCAGTTGTTGCTCCTGTCTGGGGTTGAGCTGCAGCAGTTTGGCAACCGGGTAGACCAGCTGCATGATATCTTCCCCGGGTTTGACCGTGGCCGGGAAGTTGATTTTCTTTTCCGGATGGTAAAGGGTGAAATATTGTCCGGTCAGCTCAAGAAATTCGCGTAGCAGCGCTTCTTTTTCCAAACCGTATCCGGTGACCTGCGGAGCGCTTCTGACCTGCGCTTTGGGAAACGGTCGGCTCTGCATAAGCTTGATGAATTCAATCCGCTCCAAGCCGTAGGCGATAATCTGCATAGTGGTTTCGGTTTTGGTCATGATTTGCACATTGGCGGCGGTCCCCAGCGGAAACAGGTCCTGTTCGATGGAGTTTCCGTCCAGCAGCCCTCTGCGCGTGAACAGCGCCACCCTTTTATCAGCGGTTGCCAAGGCAGATTCCACGGCCTGCACCGCGGCGGTCCCCTGCAGGGCTAACGGCAGGGCAAGGTTTGGGTAGACCACGGCCTCTTTGAGGGGCAGCAACGGCAACGTGTAAAACGAGGATTCAGGGGTCATGGGTACCTCTTCTGGTAGATGGCCGATTCAGCCGGATCGATAAGATACTCCCTTTGCAGCTGGGCTTGAACTATCATCCGTTATATGAAGTTTAGCAGCTGCCCCCCAGGAACTCATCCTTTAGGCTGCGAAAGCTGAAAATTCTCCATTTTTTGTTTGGTTTGATTGCTGATTCACGGTACTATTCTAGGCGACAAGGTATCCCGGATCAGTGATCCGGGTTTTTTTATCTCGTACGTTTATTTCCGATTCGATCCCATTTATAGTAGAAGCATGAAAAAGATAACGATCAAATGCCCGCATTGCGGGAACCAAACCTTTTGGCATGACAACCCGTTCAAACCTTTCTGCAGTGAGAAATGCCGACTGATCGATCTTGGTAGCTGGGTTGATGAAGAGTACCGAGTTGACGGGGGGCAGGCGCCCCGTAAAGAAGAAGAGAGCTCCTTTTAACCCGCGCAGGTGGCGATGCTGTTGCGCATTGTAAATTGAGGAAAGCGATGTATCATCTGACTATACTGACGCATTTTGCTGCGGCTCACAATCTGCTGAATTATCAGGGCGATTGTGAAAATCTTCATGGTCATAACTGGAAAGTCGAAGTCACGGTCACCACTCGTGAGCTCGACAAAGCCGGTCTTGGGATCGACTTCAAAATCCTGAAAAAGCAGACCAAGGAGATCATGAATTATCTCGATCATAAATATTTGAATGATCTTGAGGCTTTTAAAGGAAAAAGTCCGTCGTCTGAGCATATTGCCAAATTTATTTTCGACCGGTTGGTTGAACAGCTCAAAGACTATAACGTTGTCGTGGCTAAAGTGACTGTCTGGGAATCTGATAATGCCTACGCAAGCTATACCTGCGACTGATCTGATCGAAATATTTTCCTCCCTGCAGGGGGAAGGGACTCTGGTCGGCTATCGGCAGATCTTCATCCGTTTTCCCGACTGTAACCTGAGCTGCCGCTACTGCGACACAGATTTCGAGAAAAAGGATGCCTGCCTTATCGAGTCGGCCCCCGGCTCCGGGGTTCTGCAAAAGGTTCCTAATCCAGTCTCCCACGCAACGGTGAGCAACCTGGTCAACAGCTGGTGCAATGTTTTGCCCGGCGCTCATCATTCCATCAGCATTACCGGCGGTGAGCCATTGCTTCATCATGAAGCGTTGGTGGTTCTGCTGCCGGTTCTGCGCAAGCAGCTGCCCATTTATCTGGAAACCAACGGTACGCTGGTGGCAGAGCTGGACAGCCTGATTGACCATATCGACTGGGTAGCGATGGACATCAAGCTGCACTCCCAGACCGGGGCGCGCACCGAGTGGGATGTCCACCGGGATTTTTTGAAGATCGCCTGTCGCCGCTCCTGTTATGTCAAACTGGTGGTGGGTGAGGGGACGACCGATCTTGAGCTGCAGTTGACCGCGGACCTGGTCGCCGGGTTTGGCAGTGCAATCCCGATTGTCCTGCAACCGGTGACTCGGGACGGCCGTATCGATGTTTCCATCGACCGGCTGATGCAGATGCACGCGGTTATTGCCGATATCTATGCCGATGTCCGGGTTATCCCGCAAACTCACCGCTTTTTGGGTGCACTCTGATCTGCTTCTTCATGAAAAACTTTAAGGAATGAGCCATGCTGATTGAGCACCTGACCATGGAGGAATTTGCTGCCGGTCTGGAGCGGACCAGAACCGTTTTGGTCCCGTTCGGCTCAACCGAAGAGCATGGCAGCCATCTCCCCCTGGACACCGATACCATGCAGGCCATTGATGTTGGTCGCGCCCTGGCGCGGCAACGGCCGATCTTTATCGCTCCACCGGTTCATTACGGAGTCTGTCGCTCCACTTTCGATCATCCGGGAACCCTGAGCATCAGCACGGAAACCCTCAAGGCGCTGACCATCGATATTGTCGCCGCACTCTATCGCCAGGGGCTGCGCTATTTCATCCTGTTAAGCGGACACGCCGGCGGAACCCATATGGCGACCTTGACCGATGCCGGGGAAGTTCTGTTGCAACGCTATCCGGAACTGCGGATCGCCGTGGTCAGTGAATATCAATTGGCGGCGGAGAGTGGCCGGGAGCTGATCGAAACGGCCGGTGATTCCCATGCCGGCGAGATCGAAACCTCGCGGATCATGCATGCTCGGCCGGAGTTGGTCAAAGGAACCGCTCCGGCCGAATATCCGGCATTTCCAAAGGGGCTGCTGGTGCGTGACAAACGTCGCTTCTGGCCTGGCGGCGTCTGGGGTGATCCGGGGAAGGCTTCAGCTGAAAAAGGGGCGCGCATCGAAGCCCTGGTGGTCAGGGAATTGCGCACCCTGGTTGAACAGCTGGAAGCCTGGCAGGACAGCTGATCAGTTGTGGCCGAATTTCTTCAGCAGCTCATCCCTGACCAGGGGCGGCACGAACTGGCTGATGTCGCCGTTGAGGCGACCGACTTCTTTAACAATGGACGAACTCAGGTAAGCGCATTCCGGGGCGGTCATCATGAACAGGGTTTCGACCTGTTCGCAAACCGTGTGATTCATCTGCGCCATCTGGAATTCGAACTCAAAGTCAGTGACCGCCCGTAATCCCCGCAAAATCACCCGTGCACCTTTGGATACGGCATAATCGACCAGCAACCCGTCAAAGGTTTCGACCTTGAGGCGCGGATCATGTTCGATCAGCCTGGAAATCATATCGATGCGCTCGGCAATGGAAAACAGGCTGTTCTTTTCGGAGTTCCTGGCAACGGCAATAATGATGGTATCGAAAATCTCCAGACCCCGCCGGACAATGTCGAGGTGACCGTTGGTAAAAGGGTCAAAAGAACCGGGATAGATAGCGATGTGGCGATTCATTTCATTCTCCAGTCAGGCCGTATAGATGGATACGTGAGGTTCCATAGGTCCGGCTTTCAAGTAATTGCAATGGCCCGAAATCTTCCCATTGTTCCTTGCTGGACGATTCGGCGCAAATTATTCCATGTTCGGAGAGCAGATTCAAGGCAGCGATCTGCTCAAGAGCCCGGGGAACCAGGTTTTTCTGATAAGGGGGATCAAGGAGGATCAGGTCATAAGGTGCCGAATTGCGGAGCAGGGGCAGAGCTCTAAAGATATCCTGCTGGATAAAGCTGGCTTGCGATTGAAAGCCGCAGCGCTGAATATTGTCTCTGATCAGCTCGGCGGCGACAGCCCCGGAGTCGACCAGCAGCGCGGATTCGGCACCGCGGCTGAGGGCTTCCAGGGAGAGAGCCCCACTGCCGGCAAACAGCTCCAGAACTTTGAGCCTGTCGAATGAGCCGAAGCGACTGGCCAGCATGCTG
This sequence comes from Pelobacter seleniigenes DSM 18267, assembly GCF_000711225.1. Classification (NCBI taxonomy): domain Bacteria; kingdom Pseudomonadati; phylum Thermodesulfobacteriota; class Desulfuromonadia; order Desulfuromonadales; family Desulfuromonadaceae; genus Pelobacter; species Pelobacter seleniigenes. The sequence goes on along the minus strand of NZ_JOMG01000005.1, from coordinate 453,982 downwards.
AACAGCGCTTCCCGAACCCGGTCCGGGGTCGGTCTGATATCTTTACCCGAGAAGAGCGCCAGTTTGCGCCCTCTGGCTGTGCCGCTGATGATCCGCATCGGTGTGGTTCTTTCCCTTCAAAAAGAACAAACTAATTATCAGTTGACAGCGTTCGGGGCAAGAAATTTTTCCGTGTCCGGAAGGATTCTGCCAGTAACGGCAGGGAGGTATGGGAAAATCTTAGCAGTGAATGCTGTTTGGGCAACTGGAATTGCTGGGGAGCAAAGTCAAAATCCCCCTTAATCCCCCTTTAGTAAAGGGGGAAAAGAAACAGGCAAGCATTTTCCCTTTGAATAGAGTGAGTAAAAAAACTGACAAAAACCTCCCCCCTTTGAAAAAAGGGGGGCTGGGGGGGATTCCTACAAACCTATGACATATTCTGTCGCAATGCTGCGTTACTCTTTACTTAACGGAAAACTCAGTGAAGGCAGCATCCAAGTTTAATCGAACCAAAGAAGGAGCGGCCCATGCATGAATATTATCTCGCACCCTATGCCAGTAGCAGTGAACAGAGTCGCGGGCGGAAGCATCATGAACCCTATAAAGATGATCGACCGGCTTTTGAGCGGGATCGGGATCGGGTGATCCACTGTGCGGCTTTCCGTCGTCTGGAATACAAGACCCAGGTTTTTGTCAATCATGAAGGGGATTATTATCGGACCCGCCTGACCCATTCCCTGGAAGTGGCGCAGATTGCCAGAGGGATCGCGCGTAAGCTGCGCCTCAATGAGGACCTGGTGGAAGCCCTCGCCCTGGCCCATGACCTCGGGCATACGCCGTTTGGCCACACCGGAGAGCAGGTGCTGAACCGGTTGATGAAAAACTACGGAGGGTTTGAACATAATCAGCAATCGCTGCGGATTGTCGAGCTGTTGGAACACCGCTACCCTGATTTTGACGGCCTCAACCTGAGCTGGGAAACCCGGGAAGGGATCATTAAGCATTCTTCGGACTATGATAAAGCGGCTTCCGGAGCGATTGCTCCCTATGCTCCCGGTGAGCGCGCGACCTTGGAAGGGCAGCTTATCGACCTGGCCGATGAAATTGCCTATAACAACCATGATATCGATGACGGGCTCAAGGCCGGGTATATCAGGCTGGCCGACCTGAGCGAAGTCGAACTCTGGCAGCGCACCTTTTGCAAGGTCGGCAACCGGTTTCCCCAGCTGGATGAAAAACGGCAAATCCTGCAGACCATCAGCTACCTGATCGGCGACCTGATCCACGACCTGGTATTCACCACTTTGACCAATATCGAAACACAGGGCATCACGTCCCTGGCCGAAGTCAGAGCCCAGCCGTGTAACCTGGTTAGTTTCAGCTCGGAGATGCTGGAACTGAATCGCCAGTTGAAGAAATTTCTCTACCGCCGGCTGTACCGCCATTCCAAGGTGGAGCGGATGCGAGTGAAGGCGGAACGCTTTCTAACCCTGTTGTTTGAGAACTACCTGGAACATCCGACCTTACTGCCGGAGCGGCACCAGGCCCGCTTTGAACGATTCGGGACCGAACGGGTGATCTGCGACTATATTGCCAGCATGACCGACCGCTACGCCCAGGATGAATACAAACGGCTTTACGAACCCTTTGAAAGGGCTTGAGCTTAAAGATTCAGCAGGGTGGGTAATGCCTGCATGGAGGTGAATTTGATCAGCCGTTCATGGGCGGGCAGTTGCACCTGATCGCGGGGCTGGTAATGGAAAACCGTCATCCCGGCGGCCAGGCCGGCTTCTACCCCGACCCGGCTGTCTTCAACCACCGCACAGTCCTGGGCCGGGGTGTTGCAGGCCGCGGCCGCGTGCAGGAACAACGCCGGGTCCGGCTTCCAGGCTCCGACTTCGTAACCGCTGAAAATACGCCCGGCAAAATAGGGAAGCAGTTCGGTCTTGGTCAGGGTCTGATTGATTTTGCTGAGGGGGCCGCTCGATGCCAGGCAAAAGGGGATCGGCAGCTGTTCAAGCAAAGGTTTTACCCCGGGCACGGCTTCCAATTCAGTAGCAAACTTGAGCGCGGAACGGTGGCGGAATTCCGGGATGAAACTGTCTGCCAGCGGTCTGCCTGCTGCGGCTTCCAGCTCCTTGATCCATTCACCTACCTTACGTCCGTTAAAACGCTGCTCTGCCTCTTCCTGCGGAATGTTCAGTCCCAGTTCTGCGGCCATTTCGCTGATAACCGCGGCGGCCAGGGGTTCGCTGTCCACCAGCACTCCATCGCAATCGAAAATGATTAATTTATAAGGGCACATGTTTGCTCCATGAAAAATTCAGAATCAGCAAGCCGGGACGGGACGACGGTTTGATTGTTATGATGAAATGTTATTTCAAGGTTGCCGGATGCGTTTCTTTCTGAAAAGATACCGCACGATTCTGGCATCTTTTGTTCAAAACATCAAATAGCGAATATTTCGGATATGAGTGATAAGAAAATCTACATGACCCCGGCCTGCGCGGACCGCTTCCGCGCCGAATTGAAAGATCTGCTTTACAAGGATCGCCCCCAGATGGTTGAAACCGTGGCCTGGGCCGCATCCAACGGCGACCGCTCGGAAAACGCCGATTATCATTACGGAAAACGCCGTCTGCGCCAGATCGATGGACGGATCAGGTTTCTGCAGCAGCGGCTGGAGACAGCGGAGATTGTCGATCCCGTTGCGCAGGGACAACGGGCCGGCGACCGGGTGCTGTTCGGCTGTACAGTCACGGTTGAAAACGAGGAGGGGGAAGAAAAGACCTTCAGTATTGTCGGGGTCGATGAAATTGATCTTGAAAGAGGGCATATCAGCTGGGTTTCCCCCCTGGCTCGCGCCGTTCTCGGTCATCGGCTGGGCGATGTGGTGGTGGTGAAAGCCCCGCAGGGCGAGAACGAACTGGAAATCGTCGACCTGTCCTACCGGGATCTGACCTGCTGAGCGCCGGTCCTGGCGATTATTTCGGAAAGGTCACCTGCAGCGGGCTGTCGGCCGGGCTGATGATCTGTTTGTCGGTGTTGGTCGCTCCGGCAAAGTGCAGGTAGCTGTATTTCCCATAATGGGGAATTTTACGGGCCACAGCACTGTCCGCAGCAGAATCAGCCAGAAACCAGGCGGCGTAATGAGCTTGGTTAAATGGGTTACGGGTGACGATAAAGAGTACCTCGTTGTCTGTTACCGCGATCTTCTGCGGGGCACTGCCCTGGAACTCAGATGCTGTTGGGGGTTCCAGTTTGGTACTGCTGCCGAAAATGAGCAGGTCATGGTCGACCAGGCTTTGCTGATCAGCGTCTGCAGTTGCCGTAAGAGGATGTTGCGGCTTGCGCAGCCCGGCCAGCAAAGTTTGCCGGGCCGTTACTGAAGGCAGGGCGGTATCACCCCGCAAAACCAGCAGGTGTTCACTGCCGCGGATACTGTTAACCGTGGCCGGAATCTCTGTCGGTGTCAAAACTCGAAACAGATCCATATCCGGATCCACTCTCAGCGAGGCGGGTTTTTCTCTGACCTGCAGGGCAAAGCTCTGCTGCGCACCTCTGAGGGTTAAAATCGAGGTCTTCGCACCATCTGCCGTTGCAACCTGAAGCGGGACGTCCAGGCGGTAATAGGGGGCTTGCTGACGCAGCTCGCCACTGACGACCCAGCCGCTTTCCGTCGCTGCTGCCCGAACCTTGGCCAGTGCCAGTTGTGGCCCCTGAGCGCGGTTCAGCCATTGCTGGAAGAATGGCCGCAAATCCTCTCCGGAACGTCGTGAATAATAATCCCTGAAGTCGTCCCAGCCGATGGCCGTGAACATCCTGGTCGCGGCAATCTCCTTTAAGCCTTGCCAGAACAACTGATCGCCGACTTTTAGGCGCAACATGTGGAAGATCATCATCGCCTTGCCATAGCCGACCGCCTGACTCGCTTTGCTGTTCCGTGAGCTGAACTCTGCCACCGGAATACGGTTGGCCGGGGTGACCAGGCTGGCATAGTCACTGAGGATATTCATCCGGTATTGCCGGGCTGCCGCAGCTGATTGCTGTTCCTGATAGAGATAATCGGCGACATAGGTGGTCAAACCTTCAGCCCAATTCCCCTGAGCATAATCAACCCTGATCCCGTTTCCCCACCAGGAGTGAGCGATTTCATGTCCCAGGCTGGTTTTGACGATAAACGGTAGCTTGATCACGCTGCTGCCGAGGAGGGTCCAGGACGACAAGCCGTAGCCGGTCGGGAAAAAATTCTCCACTACCGCAAACTTGTGAAACGGGTAAGGCCCGAAAAGTTGCTGATAAAGGTTGAGATATTCACGACTCTGCTGCAGATAGGTTTGCGCCAGTTCTGCTGATTCGGGATAGAAATAAGCATAAATCGGAATGGCTCCGCTGTGGTCTTCGAAAACCTGATAGTCTCCAGCGGCCAGGGTCAACGCAGCCAGCGGGTAATCAATGGACCAGCTTGAGCGGTTCCAGCCGGCGGCGCTGTCCCGGGTCAAACGTTGTCCGGCCAGGATGGCTTCCCCAGGGGCTGGCAGGCGGATATCGACCAGATAACGGGCGGGTGGAGAGGAGAGCAGAGGATGCCAGGCGACTGCACCGGAAAGGTAGCTGCCGCGCGGAGAAATCACTGCAGAGACCCCGTAGCCGGGATCTTCATTATGCCCCGGAGCTGTCGGAACCGGGTCGGTAAAGCGGCCTTGATAGGTTATTTCAAGGTCTGCTGCCGAGGTCGGGGCCACCTTCAGCAGACCGTCAGCAAACGTCCATGGAATGGGCTGCCCGGCCTGGTTGACCGAAGAAATTCGACAGTGTTGAGACAACTGCATGGTCAACGGAGCAGGGTGTTCAGCCTTGAATTGGAGGACAACCTTTCCTTCAAGGCGTTGCTCGGCAGGCAGGATTTTGATCTCAAGGTGGTAATCGATGGCAGCAAACGAGTCGGGTGAGGAAGTAAAAGTCGCCAAAAAAACAAAAAGAAACAGCGCAGATCGCATAGGCCGCCTTAATAAATTGTTGGAAAAGCCCATCCGGATCTTTTCCAGCAAAGTCGAAAAAGGAGCTTTTCCGGACCTCGCTAAAATCAATTTAACCTTAAGCGCTGTTCCGGCTCAACCGGTGGGAATAAAAAAGGGCCTGTTGGTCTTGTCTTTGGCTGGCCGGGTTGGGGATCAACGACCGTTATCCCGGACCCACTGCCGCATTGCGGCCAATTCCCCATAGGTCAGATTGGGCCGCAGCAAGCGGCCGGCCTGTTCACGGTATTGGGCCAGCTGGGGAAAGCTGCGGCATAAACCGATGAGTTCATGTTGAGCCTGGTCGTCATCGGTCAGCGGTTTGAGGTTTTCAAGGGCGAGCATCACCTGCTTAATGCGGCGGCCCAGAGTCGCGCCAAGAAAAACGATGGATGCGCAGGTCACCGCAGCTGCAATGCTGCCACTTAAGGGCTGCCTCATCATCCAGAACAGAATGCTTCCGACTGCGATGGAGTTGCCGAGGGCAACCAGGGCAACGGTGCTGCGTTGCGCCGGGCCGAGTTCATCCGGCATGGTCGTGGCCAGCAGGAGCGCGCATAAAGTTCCCAGGACGATTGCGGTCAGAGTGCCAAACCCGCTGAGCAGATCAAAAAAATACAGGGCCAGAAAAACAGCGGTATGGGCCAGATCGGAGAGACAGGATAATTTGATCTGCTGGTGGCGTTTATGCTTCAGGTCAGCGTGGATTTGCTTTAACTCCACAGCTGTCGGAGGGTCATTGCTGATGTCGAATTGAAACATTTTTCACAACTATCGGAGAGAATTCAAAGAGATCCTTTATGATTCCTCTTTCTGTAGAAAAATGCAAGGCCTTCACAGTCAACGTGACCGTGAAGGCCTGTCATCACCATTGGTCAGCCAGCGATTCAGCTTTTATTGTTCACAATGAGAGACAATTCGCTTTCCACTTCAGCCGGCTCGGCATTGCGATAGTGAAAGGTCTGCCCCTGGTAATTTTTCAGGACGACATCTTCGCCCAGGGACTGCAGATAGTCGGGTAACAGGGGGATCTTACCGCCACCACCAGGGGCATCGATAACATACGCCGGAACCGCCATTCCCGAAGTGTGGCCGCGCAGGGCGCGAATCACGTCAAGCCCTTCTTCGACCGTGGTCCGGAAGTGATCGGTGCCCTGGACCATGTCGGCCTGATAGATGTAATAAGGGCGCACCCGGATTGCTAGCAGTTTCTGCATCAACCGTTTCATCACTTGCGGATCATCATTGATCCCGCGCAGCATCACCGTCTGGTTGCCCAGCGGGATGCCTGCGTTGGCCAGACGTTCGCAGGCTTTTGCCGATTGTGCGGTGATCTCATCCGGGTGATTGAAATGAGTGTTCAGGTACAGCGGATGATACTTGCGCAGCACCCGAATCAGTCCCGAGGTGATCCGCATGGGCAGTACGACCGGAACCCGACTGCCGATGCGGATCATTTCCACATGCGGGATCGCTCTGAGCCGGCTGAGGATCGAATCGAGTTTGTCGTCGCTGAGCAGCAGCGGATCGCCCCCGGAGACAATGACGTCGCGGATTTGCGGGTTGCGACTAATGTAGTCGATGCCGGCCGCAATGGTTTCTGCAGTAATGCGCATCTGTTCTCCGCCGACTTTACGTTTACGGGTACAAAAGCGGCAGTACATGGCACATTCGGACGAAACCAGGAACAGGACCCGATCCGGATAACGGTGGATGATATTCGGCACCGGGCTTTGATTCTCTTCTTCCAGCGGATCAGCCATGCAAACATGGTCGTTCAGCTCTTGCTGATCAGGCACGGCCTGTTTCCAGATCGGATCACCGGCGGACTTGATCAGACTCAGGTAATAGGGGGTAATACGCATCGGATAACGCTCGGCAACCTCTTTCAGAGGGCGCCAGTCAACCCCGAAAGAGCGGGGCAGTTTCTCTGGATTGGTAATACTCGCCTGCAGGTGTCTTTGCCAGGTTTCCATTGTTCTCCTCAACACGATGTAAAACGTTTGACGTAGGTTATCCGGTCATCTTGAGGCCGGTAAAAATCTTTGATGCGGGCTTCTTCCTGGTAGCCGGCCCGCAGATAGAATGCCCTGGTTTTCACATAAGAGTCCTGCGAGGACGTCTCCAGGCAAAGCATCCGGGCTCCGCGGGCTTGCAGCCGATCTTCGACTTCAGTCAGCAAAGTGCGGCCGATGCCCTGACCGTGCAGGTGTGGCGCGGTTGCAATCCAGTACAGATCGTAGCTGCCACTGGTGAGCGGTACCGGACCGAACATGGCGTAGCCGGTGACCTGACCGTCGGCCTCGCTGATCAGGACTTCGTAATCTTCCTGTTGCGGGTTGTTCAGAACGGTATCCAGCAGTTCCAGGGCGCAGTCGATCTCGGCCACTGAAAATACGCCGCAACTTGTCAGAATCCGCTGCAGGGGTTCAATATCTGTCGGGACCAGTTCACGCATGGATTGATTCCTTCCTGAGGAGTGCATTTTCGACAATGCTTTCCACCAACTCCGGATATTCCAGTCCGCCACAGCGGGCTGCCCGAGCCAGGCCGGCCGCAGGCGAGATATCGGGATTGGCATTCAGCTCAAGAATATAAGGAATGTTATCGCGCCAACGGATGTCGATACGCGCGTAATCACGTGCGCCAAGCAGCTGCCAGGCTTTCAGGGCAATGTCGGCAAGCTTCTGCTGTTCGATATCGGTAATCAGGGCGGGGCAGACCGGTATCGAACCGCTGTAGTCGATTGACTCCTCATGCCATTTGCCGGCATAGCTGACCAGTCGGCAGTCAAGTTGTTCAGAAAAGCAGATCTCGGCAATGGGCAGCAGCCGCACGGAGCGATCTCCGAGCAGGGCGACATTGAATTCACGGCCGTCGATAAACTCTTCCACCAGGGCCGCTTGCCGATAGTGGTGATGAATGTAGGCGACCTGCCGCTGCAGACCGGCGTTGTCGTTAACAACACTGGCGCGGCTGATGCTTAGCGAGGCGTCTTCACTACAGGGTTTGACAATAAACGGGCGATCGAACACGAGTCCGGGTAAGGGCGCCCCCGGAGCGACCAGGTGATAGTCCGGTGTCGGCAGGCCGTGGCGGCGCAGCAGGTCTTTGGTCAACCCCTTGTCCCGGGTCAGCCCGAGCACAAAAGGGGATGATCCGGTATAGGTGAGTCCAAGCATTTCAAAGACGGCGGCCACATGCATTTCATAGCGGCTGTCGCCACGAAAACCTTCGCAGAGATTAAACACCAGATCCGGCTGCAACCTCTGCAGAGCGGCAATGAACGAACCCAGTTCCAGATGAAGGGGGACCAGGATCGGTTCATGTCCGAGCAGGCGCAGAGCGTCAGCAACGGCGTCAGCTTCTTCTGCGGCACCGGCTTCGGAAAGCAGGTCTTCAGCTATCCCGGATAAGGGTTGCTCAGCAACTTGGTTATAACAGACAGCAATTCTCATCGGTTCCTCTGTCCTGATTGAATAAACGTGCTGCGGCAGTGTCGACGACTTTTAGAATCAGCTGTTCATAAGACAGCCCGGCGGCGCGGGCGGCTTTGGGAAAACAGCTATTCTGTTCGGGTCGCGGCAGAATGCCGGGAAGCGGGTTCAATTCGATAACAGAGGGATGCCCATGAGCATCCAGTCGAACATCTATCCGGCACCAGTCACGGCATTTCAATGCCTGGAAGGCGCGCCGGCAGATATCTTCGATCTGGGCTTGCAGCAAGGGTTCAAGCTTTGCGGGGCAGGTGAAAATCTCCAGCGGTTTTGCTTCGGTATCCCAAATCCATTTGGCTTCATAGGAATAGATCGGGTTGACACCGCCGGGCAGAGAGGTGAAATCAATTTCGACAATCGGCAGGATCTGAATATCCTGACCGTTGCCGATCATGGCTACGGTAAACTCGCGGCCGGGAAGGAATTCCTCGACCAGAGCGCTTTGCTGATAGGTGGTATTGACCCACTCCACCTGTGCGGCCAGCTGCTGCCGGTCGTAAACCAGGGCCTTGTCGGTCACCCCTTTGCTGGAACCTTCCAGGCAGGGTTTGACGATCAGCGGGTAAGTGAGTTGCTCCGGCAGTTCAGCCAGCGAAGAAACGATCCAGAAGCCAGGTGTCGGAATCCGATTCCAGGACAGGATCTCTTTGGTCCTGCCTTTATCGAGACAGATGCCGAGGGTGGTCGGATCGCTCCCGGTGTAGGGAATGTTCAGCATTTCCAGCAGCGCGGGAATCTGGGCTTCGCGACTGATGCCATGAAGACCTTCCGCCATGTTGAAAACCAGGTCGGGTTTCAGGTGGCGAAACTTTTCAAAGGCATCAAGATCAGCCTGGACCAGGGATACCTGGTGCTCGGTTGCCAAGGCTGCGGCGACAGCATTGATGGTTTCACTGTCGTCCCACTCGGCATAAAGGTCATCGGGAAGATCTGTGTCGGAACACGAGGGAGGTTCGTCTTCGGTCGGGCCGACCTCACGCATATTGAATGCAAACGCGATGTGCATTGTTATAACCCCTTTTAGTGTGAAGTAGAAACCCCCGTCCTTTGGGCGGGGTCAGAGTCCTTCGGCTTTGCCAGAAGGGCTCATGGCAGTCCATATTCAGAAGTTGTTCCCGCAACTAACTGAACAGAAAGGAAAGCCATGAGCCGTTTTCGAAAATTAACACATGCCATCTGGCACTGTCAGTACCACATTGTCTGGGTCCCGAAATATCGCTTCCGAATATTGGAAGGCGAACTGGCTCAGGAAGTACGAGCATGTATACGGATCTTCAGTGGGCAAAGTCACTGTGAGATCGTCGAGCTGAATATCCAGAAAGACCACGTCCATCTGATCATCATGGTGCCGCCGAAGGTAGCCATTTCAGAGTTGATGGGGCGCCTGAAAGGACGATCAGCGATACGAATTTTAAAGAACCATCCCAAATTGCGAAAGAATCGCTACTGGGGGAATCATTTCTGGGCGCCCGGCTACTGCGTTGATACCGTCGGTTTGGATACTGAGATGATCAGACGCTACGTGCGGTATCAAGAGGCGCACGAAAAGAAGATAGAACAGCAACAACTTAAATTTTAACCCAACAGGACAAGGGAACGACGCTCCGGCTGCCCTCTTTGGGGGCTGCCGGCAACGCCCCCTCAGGGGGCGCCTTTAAAGCCCCGTCCTTTGGGCGGGGTTTTTTACTAAGCCTTGATTGAAAATCGTTCCAATGGAACCGCATTCATGCCTTCGGGAGCCTGGCGGCTGGCTATAAAAAGGGGTTACTTTTTATGCTGTGGTCGTTACGCATGCCCGAAATTGAATGCTAATGAGCAAGCGTATACGCTTATGAAAAAAAGCTGTCAATAAAAAAAATGAGGAAATTTTTTGTGAAAAAATTCCTCATTTTTTTCAAGTAGTTAAGGTGGGTGTCTCGGCAATGGAAGCGCGCCTTCTCAGCTCTTCGGCAGAGCGATTTTCACTTCATCCGAAGGCCGGAAAAGCAAAATAGTCCGGCCCAGGATCTGGACGACTTCTGCAGCCGTAGCAGTCGCCAATTCTGCGGCGACCTCCTTGCGATCACCAAGGCAACCTTCCTGCAGTTTGATTTTTATCAGCTCATGGCTCTGCAAAGCTTCCTCAACGGCTGAAGTCACCGCAGGATTGACCTCTTCTTTGCCGACCATGACCACCGGATTAAGATGATGACCCAGGCCTCTGAGGAAACGGATCTGTTTTCCCGTTAATTTCATTCATGCTCCATTTGTGAATAAGATAAAGTAAGTTTCAAAGTAACAATCCTGCTAACCAGTACAGCAACATTCCGATCAGCACCGTTCCCCCCAGGCTGCGGGTTTTCAGGGCAAACAAGAAAGTAGGGACCGCGACCAGCAGCTCTGGTTTACCCAGTTCAAAAGTGCGGCTGGCATGATCCGCAAACAGGGATGGAGCCAGCAGGGCGCTCAATACCGCAACCGGGATCAGGCTTAACCAGTCGACCAGCCATTGTGGTAATTGCTTGTGGGCGAGGTAAAGAAGCGGAAGAGCCCGGGGTAAATAGGTCACCATGCCCATGCCGGCAAACAGGAAAAAATACTCGGAGAAGGTCATTTGCTCCTCCGATAGCGGCGTTTCAGAAAATAGCCGAGGGTTGCTGCACTGATCGCAGCGCCGACAATATAGGAATCTCCGGGAATCAGCAAGTACCAAGTAACAGAAATTGCGCTGCTTAATAAGCCGGTGAGGATGTAGATTCGACCTTGCAGTTGGAAGACCAGCAGGCAGATAAACATGCCGGTCAGAGCGTAATCGATACCCAAAGCACCCTGGGGAATGAACTGGCCGACCAGCGTGCCAGCCACTGTTGCAATCAGCCAGGCAAAATTGGCGAGATGATTCACCACCAGGGCCTGGTAGCGGGACCAGTTGCCCTCCTTGAAGCGGGTCATATTGACGGCAAAGCTTTCATCGGTAATGCCGTAGGAAAACAGCGTCAGAAATTTGCGATTGACTCCCGCCAGATAGACCGCCAGGGCAGAGCTCATCAGGGTGTGCCGGAAATTAACGACAAAGGTGGTCAGGACGATGGCCCATGGCGAGGAGCCTGCCGCCAGCATGGCGACGCAGATGAACTGGGCGCTGCCGGCAAAGACAATGACGGACATCATAGCCACGGCCCACCAATTCAGTCCGGCCTGCTGGGCCAGTACACCCAGAGCCAGGCCGATGGGAAAATAGCCCAGACAGATCGGCCAGGCGGCCACGGCGCCGGTCCTAAGAATATCCTGTTGTTTGCATGGATTTTTCATAAGCTGGAAAGATAGCGAGTTTCAGAAGCAAAAAACAAGACACATTTGCGGATGAAAACAAAAACGCTCTGTGCCCTGAATGGCGCTCGTTGGAGGGGCGATGGCAGCAAAACCGGGACTGTCCCCGTACGGGGGCTGTCCCAGGTCTTTGCGGTGCTAACCGCTACAGTTTCATGGCTCGCAAACTCTTGGGACCGCCCCCGATGACCCTGGGGACAGTCCCGAGTTTACTGCAAAGTTGCTTAAAATAGCGCCATCCTTCTGAGCAGATACAAAAGGGGGTTAAAGAACCTGTTTGAGGAACAGCTTGGCGCGTTCTTCCTGCGGATTGGTGAAGAAGTGTTCAGGGGTTCCTTCTTCCACCAGTTTGCCATGATCCATAAACAGGACCCGATCGGCAACTTCCCGGGCGAAACCCATTTCATGAGTCACCACAACCATGGTCATCCCTTCACGGGCAAGCTGCTTCATGACCTCCAGCACTTCGCCGACCATTTCCGGGTCGAGGGCGCTGGTCGGTTCGTCAAACAGCATCACCTTGGGATCCATGGCCAGGGCTCTGGCGATCGCAACCCGCTGTTGCTGGCCACCGGAGAGGCGAATCGGATACTCGCTTTCTTTTTCGGCAATCCCGACCTTTTGCAGCAGCTCACGCCCTTTTTTTTCGGCTTCGGCGCGACTGCGCTTACGCACAACGGTTTGCGCGAGAACCAGGTTTTCCAGGACGGTTTTATGCGGAAACAGATTGAACTGCTGAAAAACCATGCCGACTTCCCGGCGAACCTTGTTCAGGTCGGTCCGGCGGTCGGCCAGATCCACGCCGTCAACATGGATGTGCCCGGATGAAAGGGTCTCCAGCCCGTTGAGGCAACGCAGGTAGGTCGATTTCCCGGAGCCGGAAGGTCCGATAATAACCACAACCTCGCCGGATTTGATATGGGCGGTCACTCCGTCCACCGCGTTGACGGTCTGGCCCCGTCCGATGAAAATCTTTTTTAAATCAACTGTCTTAATCACTGACTGCCAGCCTCCGTTCAACCCATGCAATCACCTGCGACAGGGTCAAGGTCAAAAATAAGTAAAGAAGTGCAACCACAAACCAGATCTCGAAAGTCGCAAAGGTTGAAGTGATGACTTCGCGACCGCTCTTGGTCAGTTCGGTAATGCCCACAACCGATACCAGCGATGAATCTTTAATCAGGCTGATAAACTGACCGGCAAGAGGGGGAAGGGTGCGTTTGAAAGCCTGGGGCAGAATAATGTAGATCATGGCCTGGGCATTGGTCATACCCAGCGAACGCGCTGCCTCCATCTGCCCCTTGGGAATTGACTGAATCCCGGCACGGATGATCTCGGCAACATAGGCTCCGGCAAAAACCGCCAAGGCCCCGATGCCGGCCACTATCCGGCTGAGGTCAAGAACAGTCCCCAGGAAAAAATAGAAAATGAAAATCTGCACCAGCAGCGGGGTGCCGCGGATTATTTCGATATAGATGATGGCCAGTTGTTTGAGGGTAATGTTTTTGGAAATACGGCACAGCCCGGTCACCAACCCGATAATCAAGCCGAAAATACTGGCTGCAGCAGACATATAGAGAGTGACCCAGAGCCCGATGATTAAAGGACCGGGCCGCCATTTGAAAGTGGAGCCGATGGAATCCCCTGCAAAAAGATCTTCGTTCGGACTGACCTTGAGGCTTTTTGTGGCAACGGTAAAGGTCTGAACCTCATCGTTTTCACTGCGCACGGTCACCGTCGATTTATCGCCGGCGTCGGCAATTTTTTCGACCCGCCCATCAAAAGGAACCGTTTTGATCATTTCCTGATGATAGAGGAAGTATTGCGGGACCCGATTCCAGCGCCAGGTATAGTCGATTTTTTTGGTCGCCGCCCAGAGACCGGCCCCGAGACTGAAAATAATCAGGAGGGTCAGAACTCTCCATAGCCAATTGTTTTGTTGTTTTTTCACCTGTCAGGTTTCCTGATAATAAATAAACAATGTATCGGTTTAAAGATCCGCTGCTGGTGAGCAGTGCCTGTCCGGCCATCAGCAGGCGGGTATGGAAACAGGACTCAAACAGTACGAAATGGAAGCGGGGGCAAGCCGTTTGTTCGGTCTTGTCCCCGCCGGTTTGAGCCGATCAGTTTTGAACTTGTTTCAACCAGTCGTTGCTGAGGAACCATTTTTCGTAAATTTTGTCGTAGGTTCCGTCGCTCTTGATCTGATTCATGAAATTGTTGAGCCAGTTGAGCAGGTCGGAGTTGCCGCGGTTAATGGCCCATGCCAGCGGCTCATAGGTGAAAGGCTTGTCCAGGAAAACCAGTTTGCCATTGTTTTTCTGGGCATTGGCGATGGCCATGAAGGGGAGGTCGTAAACAAAGGCGTCGACCTTGCCGTTAATCAGGTCCATAACCCCTTCCTGCTCGGTATCGAAGGAGACATAGGTTGCTTTCGGGATCATCCGTTTTACAGCCTGCTCACCGGTGGTGCCGAGTTTGGAAGCAACTTTGTATTTGGGATCGTTCAAATCTTTATAGGATTTCACTTGGTCCTGATACTCTTTTTTGATCAGGATGGTCTGTCCGACAACAATATAGGGGCTGGCGAAGTTAACTTTGAGGTTTCTTTCCTGAGTCAGGGTCATCCCACTCATGATGATGTCGTATTTTTTGGTGATCAGGCCCGGAATGATGCCATCCCATGCCGTACTGACCAGTTCGAGTTTGACATTCATCGCTTTGGCCATCCGTTTGGCCATATCGACGTCAAAGCCGATAATTTCGCCGCGCTGGTTGGTCATTTCAAAGGGCATGTAGCCGGGTTCGAGGCCGACCCGCAGGGCGCCGCGGTCGAGAATGTCATCCAGAGTGTCGGCGCTGGCAACGCCCGGCAGGATGACGAAAAGAGCCAACAACAACGTAACGATAAGTTTGACAGATTTCATCGATAATCCTCCTTGTTCAATAAAAAGGAATGCTGAGCCGAACCAGATCGGCGGATTGGGTTCAGTATGATTTTCCTTCATCCAAAAGTTCCGAAATCATCATCTGGATATGACAGTCAGGGCATTGGGGGAGATCGTCTTTGGGGAGATAGATGATCTCCGTGTAACGGCACTTCGGGCAGACAACTTCGACAGGTTCCGGCCGGGAACGATCTGAACGATCCATGGGAAAACTCCACTGTCAGGAACATGTTGTAATCACTAAATTCTTCTTATAGCACAGAGGGATTATCGCAAACAAGAGGTCATTGATACAAACACTCATTAAAAACGTTCTACAGTGGCTATTTGAATAGCGGGGACATTGAATTCCGACAGAAACATGGGTTTGTTGGCTTTTAGCCGGCCTTTAAAAAGTCCATCCCTGAGCCTTTTTCAAGCTCAGCCATTGGCCCAATAGCATCTGGAGTGGCTTGTCTGCCGGGCCCATGGCGGGGGAATTAAAAACGCTAGCAGCCTTTCTTGTGCTCAACAGGGCCTGAAGCAGTCAGGGGATGAGCTTTTCCAAGAACCGGGTAAGCGTCGTTTCCGTTTTCTGCCGACAATCAGCGGCCTTTCCACTTTACAAACCGGTTGGATCCGGCCTAATATTAGCGGTTAATTTTAACCGAACCTGCGCTTTCAATGCCGGCTGACCAGGCCATTCAACGAGACTGTATGAATCAAAGCAATATACGAAATTTTTCCATCATCGCCCATATCGACCACGGTAAGTCCACTCTTGCAGACCGTCTTCTTGAAGCAACCGGGGCGTTAACAGAACGGGAGCGGTCGGATCAGTATCTCGATAAAATGGACCTGGAGCGCGAACGTGGTATCACCATCAAAGCGCAGGCGGTCCGTTTGCCTTATAAAGCCCGGGACGGGAAACAGTATATCTTGAATCTGATTGATACTCCCGGCCATGTCGACTTTTCCTATGAGGTCAGCCGATCACTGTCCGCCTGCGAAGGTGCCATGCTGGTGGTTGATGCGGCGCAGGGGGTTGAAGCACAGACCCTGGCGAATGTGTATATGGCTATCGATCAGGATCTGGATATCTTTCCGGTCATTAATAAAATCGACCTGCCCAGTGCCGAGCCCGAGCGGATCAGGGCCGAAATTGAGGAAATTATCGGTATTGACGCGAGCGAGGCGATCCTGGCCAGCGCCAAAGAAGGCCGGGGCATCGACGAGATCCTGGAAGCGATCGTCCATAAGGTTCCCGCCCCCAAAGGTGATCCGGATGCACCGCTTCAGGCGTTGACCTTTGACTCCTGGTACGATTCCTACCAGGGGGTTATTGTGCTGATCCGGGTCGTCGAAGGAACCGTCCGAAAAGGCGAAAAAATTAAATTGATGGCGACCAAAGGGGTTTATGAGGTCCAGAAGGTCGGGGCTTTTTGTCCGCATCCCCTTGAATTGCCCCAGCTTGCCGCAGGGGAGGTCGGGTTTTTGATTGCCGGAATCAAAGTGGTGGAAGACGCCAAGGTCGGCGACACCATAACTCACCTGCACCGGCCGGCCGAACAAGCCTTGCCTGGCTACCAGGAAGTCAAGCCAATGGTTTTCTCCGGACTTTATCCCATTGATTCCGGGGACTACGATGCGTTGCGCGACGCCCTTGAAAAGCTCCGCCTGAACGATGCCGCGTTTTCCTTTGAGCCGGAGAATTCCCTCGCCCTTGGATTCGGTTTTCGTTGCGGTTTTCTTGGCCTGCTGCATATGGAAATCATTCAGGAGCGGCTGGAACGGGAATTTGACGTCGATCTGATTACAACGGCGCCCACCGTTGTTTATAAAGTTACCACCACCAAAGGTGACCTGCTGCAGGTTGAGAGTGCCAATATGCTGCCGGATATGCAGTATATTGAAAAGATTGAAGAGCCCTTTGTGCTGGCCTCGATCCATGTACCGAACGAATATGTGGGGGCAGTGCTCAGTTTGTGTATCGAAAAACGGGGTGTGCAGCGTGAATTGAAATACCTGACCGCCAATCGGGTCATGGTGGTTTATGAATTGCCGCTCAACGAAATCGTTCTGGACTTTTTCGACCGGCTGAAATCCATTACCCGCGGTTATGCCTCGCTCGACT
The DNA here is from genome assembly GCF_000711225.1 of Pelobacter seleniigenes DSM 18267. Lineage (NCBI taxonomy): Bacteria > Pseudomonadati > Thermodesulfobacteriota > Desulfuromonadia > Desulfuromonadales > Desulfuromonadaceae > Pelobacter > Pelobacter seleniigenes. Next base: position 437,118 of record NZ_JOMG01000005.1, on the reverse strand, counting down.
ACGAGCATCTCGATTTTCGCTTCAGCCGCCTGGTCCGACTCAATGTCCTGATCAACGGCGATGTGGTCGATGCTTTGTCACTGATCGTGCATCAGGATAAAGCGCAGTTCCGGGGGCGTGAGCTGGTGTCGAAGATGAAAGAATTCATTCCTCGCCAGCAATATGAAGTCGCCATCCAGGCGGCCATCGGTAACAAGGTTATTGCCCGCTCTACGGTCAAGGCCTTACGGAAAGATGTCACGGCAAAATGCTACGGCGGCGATATTACCCGTAAGCGCAAATTACTAGAAAAACAGAAGGCCGGGAAAAAGCGGATGAAACAGGTCGGGAGTGTCGAGCTACCTCAGGACGCCTTCCTCGCCATCCTCAAAGTAAAAGAGTAGATAATGGGATTATTCAGTAAAAAGAAGACTGTTAAGGGACCTGCGAAACCTTGGTATCGTGAATGGTCCGAGGCCCTGATCGTTGCCGTTGTTCTGGCGCTGATTATTCGTACCTTTCTCTTTCAGGCGTTCAAGATCCCTTCCGGGTCAATGCTTGATACGCTGCTGATCGGTGACCATCTGCTGGTGAATAAATTCATTTACGGAACCAGTCTGCCCTTCAGTGATAACCGTTACCTGGTTTTGCGTGAACCGAAACGAGGCGACGTTATTGTCTTCGAATTTCCGGAAGACGCCAACAAATCTTATTTTCAGCGGCGTGATTTTATCAAACGGGTAGTCGGCCAGCCCGGGGATCTGGTGGAAATCAAAAACAAGCAGGTCTATGTCAACGGTGAACTTTACCATATCCCCCAGGAACGGCATAAGGATCCTGAAGTTATTCCTGCCGTCGCCAGTCCGCGGGATTTCATGAGGCCGATCCGGGTCCCGGAGCACAGTTATTTTGTCATGGGCGATAATCGGGACTATTCCTATGACAGCCGCTTCTGGGGGTTTGTCGATCAGTCGAAGATCAAAGGCCTGGCCTTCATCAAATACTGGTCCTGGAACGCCCAGGGTGACTTGCTGCACAAAATCCGCTTTGATCGGATCGGCCGACCGATCAATTGAATCCGGCTTAGGTCTGCTTTAATAATTCTGCTGTTGACATTTGCTGAGCGGTGTTGATAGATTCAACAAAATTTACATTTACCCTTTAATCTGATCCGAGAGGTCAGCAAGGGAGCTTGAACGTGTTAAACCTCATCTTTAAATATAACCGAGACACCTGTACACCCGTGTACAGGTGTTTTTTTGTGTCTACTTTTCACCCAGGGAGGTTGTTGTGGCTGCAGAAACAATAGAAATTCTGGACTCTCAGGGAATCAGCCGGGCGGTCACCCGGATTGCCCATGAAATCCTTGAGAAAAACAAAGGTGTTGAGGATCTTGTCCTGATCGGCATCAGAACCGGTGGAGCCCATCTTGCGGTCGTCCTGCAGGAGAAGCTGGCGGAAATTGAGAGCAGTGAGATCCCGTTGGGGCTGATCGATGTCACCATGTATCGCGACGACATCTCTTCCCGCAACAACCTGGCGGTCGGTCAGACGGACATCCGTTTTTCCCTGGATAACCGCAAGGTGATTCTGGTGGACGATGTTCTGTTTACCGGCCGAACCATCCGTGCGGCAATGGACGCGGTGATGGACCTGGGGCGCCCGCAAAGTATTCAACTGGCGATTCTGGTCGACCGGGGCCACCGAGAGCTGCCGATTCGCCCCGATTATATCGGTCGCAATCTGCCGACGGCTCGGAACGAACAGATTGAAGTCGATTTTGATGAGCAGAATGTGCCGCAAGCGGTGCATCTGCTCAGACGTTAACTCGGGAGGTAGGTCAATGTCATTCAACCCAAAGCATATTCTCGGGATTAAAGATCTGAGCGCGGACGATATCATGTTCATTCTTGAAACTGCCGACAGTTTCAAGGAAATCAATACCCGGCAGATCAAAAAGGTGCCGACGCTACGCGGCAAAACTATCGTCAATCTGTTTTTTGAGGCCAGCACCCGGACCCGGACTTCTTTTGAAATCGCCGGTAAGCGCCTCTCCGCAGATACCGTTAATATCAGCGCTTCGTCGTCATCCGTGGTCAAAGGGGAGACCCTGGAAGACACGGCACAGAATATCGAAGCCATGCATCCCGATATCATCGTCATGCGCCACAGCGCTTCTGGGGCCTGCGACTATCTTGCTCAGCGCCTCGCTTGTTCGGTGGTCAATGCCGGTGACGGCACCCATGAACATCCCAGCCAAGCCCTGCTCGACGCCTTTACCATTCGTCAACATAAAGGCAGTTGCGCCGGACTGACCGTGACCATCGCCGGGGATATCACGCACAGTCGCGTGGTGCGCTCCAACATTTACTGTCTGACCAAACTAGGTGCCAAGGTCCGGATCGTCGGGCCGCGGACCATGGTTCCCCCCGGCATCGAACAGCTCGGCTGCGAAGTCTTTTACAACCTGGAAGAAGCGATCAAGGATGCCGATGTGATCATGATGCTGCGCATCCAGCGGGAGCGCCAGGGCAAAACACTGATCCCGTCGTTGCGGGAGTATTCCCGGTTCTTTGGTCTCAACGAGCAGCGGCTTAAATTGGCCAAGCCTGATGCCATCGTCATGCACCCGGGACCCATGAACAGGGGCGTGGAGATTTCCTCTGCTGTTGCCGACGGAGCCCAGAACGTTATTCTGGATCAGGTCGAAAACGGGGTTGCGGTGCGGATGGCGCTGCTTTATCTGGTCGCTGGTGGCGATAAACTTCAGGAAAATTGATCAGGCGAGAGGTCATATCATGAAACTGATTATTAAAGCAGGGCGGGTTATCGACCCGGCCAACGGTCTTGACGCAGTACGGGATATCCTGGTTGAGGACGGCGTCATCGTACAAGTTGCTGAGACCATCGTTGCAGGCGATGCAGAGTCTGTCGATGCTTCCGGCAAACTGGTCGTTCCGGGGCTTATCGATATTCATACCCATCTGCGCGATCCGGGACTTGAGTATAAAGAAGACATTATCAGCGGAACCCGCGCTGCTGCCGCCGGGGGCGTCACCTCGTTGGCCTGTATGCCGAACACCGCGCCGGTCAATGACACGTTGGCCGTCACCCGCTATATTATCGACAAGGCGCGGGCCGAGGGGAGCGCCAACGTCTTTCCGGTCGGTTGTATCAGTCATGGGATGCAGGGTGAAGTTCTGGCCGAAATGGGCGAACTTAAAGCTGGCGGCTGTGTGGCTTTTTCCGATGACGGCAAGCCGGTGGTTAGTAGCGAATTGATGCGCCGGGCATTTGAATATGCGGACACCTTCGATGCGCCGCTTATTTCTCATGCCGAAGACAAGAGCCTGGTCGGAGAAGGCTGCATGAACGAAGGGCCGGTTGCAACGGAACTCGGACTCAAGGGGATTCCCTGGGTCGCGGAGGATGCCGCGACCGCCCGGGATATCATGCTTGCCGAATTTACCGGTGGCCGCCTGCATGTCGCCCATGTCTCCACCAAGGGGAGTGTCGAGCTGGTTCGACAGGCCAAAGCTCGGGGCGTGCGCGTCACTTGCGAAGCCACCCCGCATCACTTTATGCTGACCGAAGAGGCAGTGCGCGGCTACGACACCAACACCAAGATGAATCCGCCGCTACGCAATAACGTTGATCTGGCTGCGGTCAGAGCCGGGTTGGCAGATGGTACCATTGATGCCATTGCCACAGATCATGCTCCCCATCATTACGATGAAAAGAATGTTGAGTTTAATCTGGCTCTCAATGGTATAGTCGGGCTGGAAACTCTGCTGCCGTTAACCTTGCAGTTGGTCAGGGACGGGGTCCTTGATCTGTCCCGGGCCGTGGCGTTAATGACTTGTCGGCCGGCATCAATCATCGGCATCAATCGGGGTACGCTGAGTGTCGGAGCTGTTGCGGATATCACCGTTATTGACCCCGACCTGGAATGGACAGTTGCGCCGGAGAAGTTTTATTCGAAGGGTCGAAATACCCCCTTCGGCGGGATGTCCGTACGTGGAGCGGCCTTGAAGACGATCCTGGCCGGACGCGTTGTGTTCTCAAGATAGATTTTAGTTGTTAGTTGGTTATCTAGAAAGACTTAAAGTAAATTCTCTATAGAGGTTGCAATGAAAGCAGTTCTTGCACTTGCCGACGGCAAGTATTTTATTGGTAAAGCACTCGGCGCCGTCGGGGAAGTCACCGGAGAAGTGGTGTTCAACACCAGCATGACCGGCTACCAGGAAATTCTCACTGATCCGTCCTATCATGGTGAAATCGTCACGATGACTTACCCGCAGATCGGGAATTACGGCATCAATCCTGAGGATGTCGAGTCGCGCAAACCTTTTCTCGCCGGGTTCGTGGTCAAGGAATCCTGCCCCTTTCCCAGCAATTTCCGGTCGCAAATGAGCCTGGATGATTACTTGAAAGAAAACAATATTGTCGGTATCGAAGGGATCGATACCCGGGCGCTGGTGCGACACATTCGCACCGCTGGCGCGCAGACCGGCATCTTGTCCTCGATTGACACCGATCCGGCCAGTCTGGTGGAAAAAGCCCGCCAGGCGCCTTCCATCGTCGGCCGCGACCTGGTCAGGGAAGTGACCTGTGCCGAGCCCTATCAGGCCTGCGAAGAGGTCTGGCAGCTGGGGCAGGGGTATGGAGACAGTACCGCTAAGCCCAAAAGCTTCAAGGTGGTCGCCTACGATTACGGCATCAAACGCAATATCCTCCGTAACCTGACCTCGGCCGGTTGCGATGTGACGGTGGTGCCGGCCGATACCGCCCCGGAAGAGGTTCTCAAGCTGAATCCGGATGGGGTTTTCCTCAGCAATGGCCCGGGCGATCCCGAGCCTCTTCATTATGCCCAGGAGAATATCCGTCAATTGCTCGGCAAGGTTCCTATTTTCGGTATCTGCCTCGGTCACCAGTTGTTGTCAATTGCTCTGGGCGGGAAGACCTATAAGCTGAAATTCGGCCATCGGGGCGGTAATCAGCCGGTTCTCGATGACCAACGGCAGCAGGTTGAAATCACCTCCCAGAATCACGGCTTTGCCGTGGATGCGGACAGTCTCGACAACAGTCAGGTCAAGGTCACTCATATGAACCTGAACGATAATACCGTTGAAGGGATTCAGCACCTGGCCATGCCGGCTTTTTCGGTTCAGTATCACCCCGAAGCTTCGCCCGGACCGCATGATGCAAAATACCTTTTCGACCGTTTCATCAGCATGATGAAAGATCATAAAAACAAAGCACTCAATTGATATTCAATAGCTTAAAATAGAGGAACAACCATGCCTAAGCGTGATGATATAAAGAAAATTCTGATTATCGGAGCCGGTCCGATTGTAATCGGCCAGGCCTGCGAATTCGACTATTCCGGAACCCAGGCCTGTAAAGCCTTGAAAGAAGAGGGGTACGAGGTCGTTCTCCTTAATTCGAATCCGGCAACCATTATGACCGACCCGGATTTCGCCGACCGGACCTATATCGAACCGGTGACTCCGGAGGTCCTGGCTAAAATTATTGAAAAGGAACGCCCTGATGCGCTGTTGCCGACTCTGGGCGGGCAGACCGCACTGAATACAGCCGTGGCCGTGGCCGAAGCAGGAGTTCTCGAGCAATATTCGGTCGAACTGATCGGAGCCAAGCTCGAACCGATCAAAAAAGCCGAAGATCGGACCCTGTTCAAGCAGGCGATGGAAAAGATTGGGGTCGAAGTGCCGCGCTCCGGGCTGGCCCATAGCCACAGGGAAGCCATGGAAATTATTGAATCCATTGGTTTTCCAGCGATTATCAGACCCTCTTTTACGCTCGGCGGCACCGGCGGTGGCATCGCTTACAACCGCGAAGAGTATGAGCAGATGGCGATTGCCGGGATCGATGCATCCCCGACCAATGAGATCCTGGTTGAGGAGTCGGTTATCGGTTGGAAAGAATATGAACTGGAAGTCATGCGCGATACAGCGGATAATGTCGTCATTATCTGTTCCATCGAGAATTTCGATGCCATGGGCGTTCATACCGGCGATTCCATTACCGTTGCCCCGGCCCAGACCCTGACAGATAAGGAATATCAGATCCTGCGTGACGCCTCACTGAAGATCATTCGGGAAATCGGGGTTGATACCGGTGGCTCGAATATCCAGTTCGGGGTCAATCCCAAGGACGGCCGCCTGGTGGTCATCGAAATGAACCCACGGGTGTCCCGGTCGTCGGCTCTGGCCTCCAAGGCAACCGGTTTTCCCATCGCCAAGATTGCCGCAAAGCTGTCCGTGGGTTACCGTCTTGACGAGATCTCCAATGACATCACCCGGGAAACCCTGGCCTCCTTTGAACCGACCATTGATTATGTGGTCACCAAAGTCCCCAGGTTCACCTTCGAAAAATTCCCCCAAGCCGATGCGACCTTGACCACTCAGATGAAATCGGTCGGTGAGGCCATGGCCATCGGTCGGACCTTCAAGGAGAGTTTGCAAAAAGCCCTGCGCTCCCTGGAAATCGGTTCTTACGGTTTTGAAAGTCGGATCTTTGAAACCCCGGGCGATTATGCCCGTGAGCTGAGCGATAAAGAGCAGGACGATCTGACCCACAAGCTGCAGGTGCCCAATTGGGAGCGGATGTGGTATCTGGCCGATGCACTTCGTGCCGGTCTCAGTATCGAACGGATTTACAGCCTCAGCGGCATCGATCCCTGGTTCTTGTCCAACATCGCCCAGATCGTCGAACTGGAAACTGTGCTGCTGGCCCACAAGGATCAGTTTGCGGCCGCTGACGATGCATTTGCCGAACTGTTGCGCCAGGCCAAGCAGTACGGCTTTGCGGATCGCCGTTTGGCGACTCTGTGGCAGGTGACCGAGGATGATGTCCGTAACCTGCGCCACCAGCTGAATATTCTGCCGGTTTACAAACGCGTTGATACCTGCGGCGCCGAGTTCGAGGCCTATACCCCGTATCTGTACTCAACCTATGAAAGTGAATGCGAGGCTGCACCGACCGACCGGGATAAGATCATGATCCTGGGCGGCGGACCGAACCGGATCGGGCAGGGGATCGAATTCGACTACTGCTGCGTCCACGGCGCCTTCTCGCTGGCCGAATCGGGCTATGAAACAATCATGGTCAACTGTAACCCGGAGACGGTTTCAACCGATTACGACACCTCGGATCGGCTTTATTTCGAACCGTTGACCTTTGAGGATGTGCTGGCGATCGTCGAGAAGGAAAAACCGGTCGGAGTCATTGTTCAATACGGCGGGCAAACCCCGCTGAAACTTGCGGTGGCCCTTGAGAAGGCCGGGGTTCCCATTATCGGTACGTCCCCGGACGCCATTGACCGGGCCGAGGATCGCGAGCGTTTTCAAGCACTCCTGAACAAGCTCAACCTGCGCCAGCCGGACAACGGGATTGCCCGCGCCTATGACGAGGCTGAAAAAATCGCCGAACGGATCGGTTATCCGGTGGTCGTACGCCCGTCTTACGTTCTCGGAGGCCGGGCCATGGAGATCGTTTATGATGTCGAACGGCTGCGTGATTATATGAAATATGCCGTCGATGCCTCACCCGAGCATCCGGTACTGGTAGATAAGTTCCTCCAGGACGCCATTGAAGTCGATGTCGATGCCCTGGCTGACGGTAAAGACGTGGTCATTGGTGGGATCATGCAGCATATCGAGGAAGCCGGAATCCACTCGGGCGACTCGGCCTGCTCGTTGCCGCCTTATTCCCTCCCTGCGGAGATCATTGCCGAAATCCGCCGGCAGACCATTGAGTTGGCTCTGGAGCTCCAGGTGGTTGGCTTGATGAATATTCAATACGCCATCCAGGGGGGCATCATTTACCTGCTCGAAGTCAATCCCCGCGCCAGTCGGACAGTGCCCTTCGTTTCCAAAGCGACCAATCGCCCGCTGGCACAGATCGCCGCCAAGGTCATGGCCGGCAAAAGTTTGGCGGAGTTGGGCGTGACCGGCGACATCGTCCCGCCTTATATCGCCGTCAAAGAAGCGGTTTTCCCGTTTGTCAAATTCCCGGGTGTCGATACCTTGCTGGGCCCGGAGATGAAGTCGACCGGGGAGGTCATGGGAATCGATTACAATTTTGGCAAGGCTTTTGCCAAAGCCCAACTCGGCGCTGGAGTCAAGTTGCCGCGCAGCGGGAAAATCTTTATCAGTATCAAGGATGCGGACAAGGCTCATATCGTCGAGCCAACCCGGAAACTGGTGAATGTCGGGTTCAGTGTGGTTGCCACCAGCGGCACCGCCGCATTCCTCAACGAACACGGGATTGCCGCCGAGCCGATCAATAAGGTTAAAGAGGGGCGGCCCCACTGTGTTGACGCGATCAAAAGCCGGGAGATCTGCATGGTCTTCAATACAACGCTGGGTGCGCAATCGGTCTCCGATTCCTATTCCATCCGCCGTTCCGCACTGATGCAGGAGGTGGCTTACTTTACCACGGTGGCCGGAATCAAGGCGGTGACCGACGGTATCCTGGCGATGTTGAGAGAAAACCTTGACGTTAAACCGCTGCAAGAGTATTATGAGCGCTCCTGATTAAACTTAAAAACGTAACGAGCCAGTGGGCGGGTTTTCCCGCCCGCTGTTTTTTTAAGGAGCGAGAGGTATGAGCAAATCGGTTCCCATGACTGCTGAAGGATATCAGCGGCTACAGGATGAACTCAAACACCTTACTCGGGTCGAACGCCCGAAAGTCGTCCAGGATATCGCCGAAGCACGCAGCCATGGTGACTTGTCTGAAAATGCCGAATACGATGCAGCCAAAGATCGGCAGGGTTTCATTGAAGGGCGGATCCAGGAACTCAACAGTAAAATCGCACTGGCCCAGGTCATTGATCCGAAAACGATTAAAAGCGACAAAATCGTCTTCGGTGCCAAGGTCACATTGTTTGATATCGATACAGAAAAAGAAGTGACTTATCAGATTGTCGGTGAAGATGAGGCGGATATCAAAATCGGTAAAATATCTATCAATTCGCCGGTGGGGAAGACCTTGATCGGCCACACGGTGGATGAAGAAGTCCGCATCGCCGTTCCGTCCGGGGTCAAAGTTTATGAAGTGACCAATATCGAATACAGCTGATCATCACAAATCGGATATTTGAAAAACGGGGTCTTGTTCATACAATGCCCCGTTTTTCTTGCAATTTTGCCAAACTTTTGTGACAATTCTGGTGTTTCGCAGCTGTGCTTTTCCCGTATTTCGGAGGTGTTTATGGCCCCAAAAATCACCAAGGATATGACCTTTCAGCAAGTTATCCAGCTTAATCCTGAAGTTGGCAAGGTTTTCGACAAGTATAATCTCGGCTGCGTCGGCTGTCTTGGAGCCTCCACCGAATCCTTGGCCCAGGGCATTCGTGCTCATGGCCTCAATCTTGACGATGTTCTTGCTGATCTGAATGCTTTGCTTGAAGATTCCTAGCAAAGATGTCATCTTCGGCTCCCGGAATTCGTCCGCCGGAACTGGATAAAAGCCTGGTCTCCGTTCAAGGAGTCGGGCCCCGTGTTTACGCCAAATTACAAAAACTCGGTCTGGAAACTGTTGAAGACGGTCTTTATCATTTGCCTTTGCGTTACGAGGACCGTCGTCAGCTCAAAACAATCAGCCAGCTGACCGATGGCTGTCAGGAGATTTTCGTTGCAACGGTGCTTGCTTCCGGTGAAATCACTACCGCACGGAGCAGGCGACGGATTTTCGAAGTTATTGTCGGTGACAACTCCGGAAAATTGTCTCTGAAATGGTTCCGCTATCGAAAGCCTTGGTTGGAAAAACGTTTCCCGGTTGGGCAGAAAGCCGTTTTCATCGGCGAGGTGAAACGCTTCGGCGCCACCCGCGAGGTCCATCACCCCGACGCCGACCTGATCAATTCGGATGGCGACCTTGACCAGCTCCTGCGCAACGACCCGCTTAATTTCGGTAGGATTCTTCCCGTCTACCCTCTGACCGAGGGGCTTTCCCAAAAACAGAGCAGGAAAATCTGGTTCCAGCTGATCAACGATTATGCCGGTTATGCCACCAGTCCTCTGCCTGTTTCAATCCGGCGGAAATATCGTCTCCTCGATCTGGCTGAAGCGCTACAGCAGATTCATTGGCCAAGTAATGATACCAACCTGGAACGGCTGGCCAAAGGGCAGGATCGGCCGCGTCATTCCCTGGTTTTTGACGAATTCTTTTTTCTGGAACTTGGTTTGGCATTGAAACGGGCAGGGGTTGAACTGGAAGCAGGGATTGCCTTTAAATTTACCCATAAATATACGATTCCATTAAATAAATTACTCCCCTTCAAATTGACTGACGCCCAGCGTCGAGTGCTTGGAGAGATCAAGCGCGACATGATGTCGCCCCAGCCGATGCATCGCCTGCTGCAGGGGGATGTGGGCAGCGGTAAGACCCTGGTTGCCCTGATGTCTGCACTGATCGCTATTGAAAATGAAGCTCAGGTAGCAGTGGTGGCGCCGACCGAGATCCTTGCGGAGCAGCATTATAGGACCTTTAAAACCTGGCTCGACCAGCTCGGACTCAGTACCTGTCTGCTGCAGGGGAGCATGACCGCCGCAGCCAAGCGGGACGTGGTGGAGCAGATTGCTCGTGGAGAAGTCGACCTGATTGTCGGTACCCATGCCGTGTTGCAGGATGCTGTCGAATTTAAAAAACTGGGTCTTGGTATTATTGACGAACAGCATCGTTTCGGAGTCAGGCAACGCAGTGTTCTCAGACATAAAGGAACCAATCCCGACATACTGGTCATGACCGCGACGCCGATTCCCCGCACGTTGTCGATGACCCTTTACGGCGATCTTGCCGTATCTGTTATCGACCAGCTTCCACCGGGGCGAAAACCGGTGACAACCCGTCTCTGCGGCCAGAATCGCCACCGCCAGTTATACCCTCAGCTCCGCAAACAACTTGAACAGGGGCGGCAGATTTATATCGTTTATCCTCTGGTTGAAGAATCGGAAAAAAGTGATCTACAGGCCGCGACTGTGGCAGCTGAGACCCTGGCGACAGAGATCTTTCCGGACTACCGGGTCGGCCTGCTCCACGGGCGCATGAAAACCGCCGAAAAAGATGCAGTGATGGACGCCTTCCGCAGCGGCGAGCTGCAGCTGTTGGTGGCGACTACGGTTATTGAGGTTGGTGTCGATGTCCCGAACGCCACGGTCATGGTCATCGAACATGCCGATCGTTTCGGGTTGTCGCAATTGCACCAGTTGCGCGGCCGGGTAGGGCGGGGGGCTGAACAGAGTTTCTGCTTCCTGGTCCCGTCAGAAAATTATAGTGCCGATGCGGCGCGCAGACTCAAGGTCATGGTCGATACCAATGATGGTTTCCTGGTGGCCGAAGCCGACCTGGAAATTCGCGGACCCGGGGATTTCCTCGGCACTCGCCAGGCCGGACTGCCTGAATTCCGGGTCGCCAATCTGGTCAAGGATATTCGCATTCTTGAAGCAGCCCGCCAAGAAGCTTTTAACTATATCGAGCAGACCAAAATGCTTACCACTGCGGACGCTTTACCGGTCAGTCAGGAACTGCAAAGACGTTGGGGTGGTCGACTGGAACTTGCCGCGATCGGGTGATAGACTTTCATTCAGTAAATCAGTCAACATCAAGCGCGATTTTTGTTTCAGAAAGACGACTTCTATCATCAACAGTTCAGGAGCGATCATGATGCAAGCTATTCAGGTCAAAGAATTTGGCGCCCCGGAAGTGATGCAGATTCAAGAAATTGCCGCTCCGGTACCGGCCAGAGGTCAGGTCAAAGTCGACGTGAAAGCCATTGGCGTGAATCCCGTTGATACCTATATCCGCGCAGGAATCTATCCGCTAAAACCCGAACTACCTTATATTCCTGGAAATGATGCGGCCGGTATCATCTCCGCCGTCGGCGCTGACGTCAAACATCGCCAGGTGGGAGAGCGGGTCTATGTTTTCGGTAGCCTGGTGGGTAGCTATGCCGAACAATTGGTTTGCTCGGAAAATCAAGTCTTTACGCTCCCTGACAAGAGCGATTTTTCCGTTGGCGCGGCCATCGGAGTCCCTTATACAACAGCCTTTTACGGTTTACTCTATCGAGCCCATGCGTTACCCGGAGAAACGGTCTTGATTCATGGCGCCAGTGGTGCGGTTGGTCAGGCCGCGGTCCAGATCGCCCATTCTTACGGACTGAGAGTCATCGGCACTGCCGGGACCACTGCCGGGATTAAACTGTTGCAGGAGCAGGGGGTTGTCGCAGCATTGAACCACCATGACGATAATTATCTCGATGCCGTGGCTGAGCTGACTTGCGGCATGGGGGTCGACGTGATTCTGGAGATGCTGGCGAATGTCAATCTCGACAAAGACCTGAAGGTTGTTGCCAAGTATGGTCGGATTGTGGTGATCGGCAACCGTGGCACCATCGAAATCAACCCACGTGACACCATGGGGAAAAATGCCTCCATTCTGGGGATGGCTGCATTCAATGCTTCCCCCACAGAGTTTCGCCAAATCCATGCGGTGATTCATGCCGGTCTGCAGGACGGGCGGTTTAAACCCACCATCCGCACGGAGCTCCCGTTACGAAGCGCCCCGGAGGCCCATAAATTAGTCATGGAGCCTGGTGGAAACGGCAAAATTATCCTTATCCCGTAGCAGGTTTACATGAGTACAGTTCTGGTGACCGGCGGCACCGGCTTCCTTGCTGAGCACATCATTATTCAGCTTCTGAACACAGGTTATGATGTTCGCACAACTGTGCGCTCTTTGCAGCGGGTTGCTGCAGTTCAAGCCAGTTTGCACCAAGGTGGTATTGTTCAGGATAGCGGGTTGCAATTTTTAACCGGCGATCTGTTGCAGGATGAAGGCTGGATTGAGGCTGTCTCCGGTTGCGATGCTGTCCTGCATGTCGCTTCGCCTTTTCCACCGGTTCAACCGAAGAATGAAGACGAGTTGGTCGCACCGGCTGTCGGCGGCACACTGCGGGTGCTCAAAGCTGCACATGCGGCCGGGGTCAAGCGGGTGGTCTTAACCTCGTCCTTTGCCGCTGTGGGGTATGGTCACGGGGCAGGGGAACGGCATTACAACGAAGGGGACTGGACCGATCCCGCCGGCGCCGATGTCACACCCTATATCAAATCAAAGACACTGGCAGAGCGGGCAGCCTGGGACTTTATCAGCAATGAGGGCAGTACCCTGGAGCTTTCGGTGATTAACCCGGTGGGTATTTTCGGGCCGGTGCTAGGACCTCACTACGCTGCCTCCATCGGCCTGGTTAAAGCTCTGCTGGAAGGCTCGATGCCTGCGCTTGCGCGCATTTATTTTGGCGCTGTTGACGTTCGCGATGTTGCGGCTTTGCATCTGTTGGCGCTGACCAGCCCAACCGCCATTGGCGAGCGCTTCATTGCCGTTGCCGAGCCGATCACCTCAATGGCCGAAGTGGCGAAAGTTCTGCGTGAACACTTTGGTTCAGTGGCCGGTAAGGTGCCGCGCGTGACGCTTCCGGATTGGCTGTACCGAGCATTGGCCCGGGTTGTCCCGGCCTTGCGCGGAACAGCGCCGCAAGTGGGCATTATCCGGCATACCAATCATGACAAGGCCCAACAGCTCCTAGGATGGGAACCAAGGCCGGCCAGAGAAGCAATTATCGCCAGCGCAGAAAGTTTGCTGCGACTGAAGCTGATAAATTAATCGTTGTTCTGTGATCGAGGTCGCCTGATTTTCCATGGCCGTCCGGCAGCGGACAGAGCAGAGCGAACCAGATCAACAGCCGCCCAGGGATGTTGTTCTTTATTCAACTCAGTAGGGAAATATATTTTAGTTTACATAATATATATTATGCGACGTTAGATATCGGTCGCTTCCCGGTGGGGTCTGCTCATGACCGGCCGACGAAATAAAGTTTATTACAAATTGTAAGAAAATATTATGACAGGATTAGAAATTGAAAGAATGGTTATGACGATTACTCCTTGTGCCACCTCTTTTCATATTTCTCCATGGCGATTCGGTTGCAGGATTGAAACACGTTATCCAAGTGCTTCTGGGAAAACTTGAATTCTTTATTTGGGTAGGGCTTCCTACGCCAAAAGAATAATTCCTCTGTCACAGATTCCTGATGATGATTTTTAATAACAACCCAATTCAATAGACCTGGATCCGACCCTTCTCCATAAGTTGTTTGTAAAAAAAATACTTTTTCGCGATTCATTTTGTCCGCTTCATTTAAAAAAAACCAAAAACTATCAAGACATTCGGCAGCGAATATGCTCCTTGTAGCGATTCGACTAATCGATTTAGATTTATCCCAATTTATGTCTTCAGGTGATCTGCACAGCCCCGAAATAGACTGAACTTTCTCCCAATATACTTCCCACATCAAAAATGAATGCGCAATAATGCACCCAAGCTGGATATTGAAATTTTCATCAACATACAGACTTCCCAAAACTTTGATGCAATAATCAAGACAAGGTTTATGTTTTTTTAATAAAAACTCTTCTAAGATTTTATTTAAATACACATAAATATCAACGTTGTCAAAAATATTTTCTGTTTCTTTAAAAACATCATAAACTTCAACGTATATAGGTTTTCTAAAATTATGGACATAGAATTTATATGTATTATGATCTTTTGATTTAAAGAATAAATATAACAAGCCGGCAATTTGTTCAAAGTTGGGTCTTGTTTTCCATATCAATGTAGAATTTTCTAAATAATCTAGAGTGTTTATAATTATTTTTGATAATGATTCGATTTTTTTAAGGTCATTACAAGTTAAGGGATTAACGATTCCTGGCATACTTAAATTAAAAAAAGGTTTTTGACATGATGGGCATGAATAAGGATATTTAATAGCCTTACTACTTATTGTAATTGGAATTTTAACACCACAATAGTGGCAGTGTTCCATTAAATCGTTTCCATGAATCGGGCATTTTTTCAAAATTTTTAACTGGTGGAAAACACTATGATACCCTAACGAAATGCAAGATTGACAATAACGAAAATCCGAGGAAATTAATAATTTTTCACAATTCCATGGCACATATTTATTACATATACTGTCCTCTGTATATTTAATATGTAGGTTTGTCTTTTCTGAAAATGATTTAGGATCTAAGAAATAGCTTGTTGACAAGTTTTTATTATGATTGGGGTACTTTGTTTTCCCGATGGCAACGTTTAATTGGGCCAAATTTAATGCATTCCAGCCGGCAAACTTATGCAGGAGTGACCACTGAGACTCGAAAGGATATACCAATTCTGAAAACCAGTTGTATCCTTTTATCATTACCACCTACCCTACTTCTTCAGGGGCAATTAAAAAGCTTCCGGCACTCGCATATCCTGCATTAAGGATGGCCTGTTTCCACAATGCCAGGGAAAACCCTGGAAAGGAAGAATCCCTGCAAGAATTACGGCACAACCCATAATTTATGGCATGAACAACATATTGTAGTGGAATTTCCAGTTTGCAAGCCATGCGACTTTCTTGGTGAACTCTTTCGAATGCTTGCCAAAGGATTGATGCTTCATTGGCCAGTCTCCATCCACATTGGTAGATTTCAGGAAAGAAATACTGTGAATATGAGCATTTACTCTCTTTCGGAAACTCAGAGTTCTCGTCATAACCTTCTAGTACAAAACTTAATTCCTCAAGATTCGTAATCCCGCGCATGCAATAATCTACAGACATAAAGCGCCCAACTATTTCAGACATGCCAACAGCTTTAAATCCGTTACGAATATTTAATAGTTGGGTCTGACCAACTAGGACAAAGCAGGCATAAATATTTTGATCATCTAAAATATTATGTAGGTCATGAAGTAATTCATACTGATGCTCAGTTAATTTTTGGGCATCATTGATAAACAAGACAAGTCCATCTTTATTATCGTTTAGAGCTGTTTCAGTCAATTTAAGATAAACACGTTCCCACAAATTTTGGGTTGTCCCTTTCTCAATGGGATATTTAAGTTGACTTGCTAGGTGAGCCCAGAAGGCCCTTGGTGTAGATGGTTCAATTTTCCTCATTGTGACGCTGATATAAGGAACGAACTCGGAGTACAGTTCGTTTTCCCTGATGAGATACCTTATGGCTCTGGTCTTGCCAACCCTAGGCACTCCGTAAATCAAACCGCCTGGAAGACGCCCCTCAAGCCAAATTTTAAGGGTGTTCAGTAACCCATTGATTGCAGGTGTTAAAAGTAAAACTTGATTCCGTTCAACGGGATGAGTCCCAGGCGGGATGTGTGGAATTGAAATACCTGCGTTCATAGTTCGAAAGTCCTCCGATCTGGTGAACGCTTTAAGTTGTCATTGTGATTCGGAGTCTTGATTGTTGTATCAATTCTTCGATTCGAGGATTTTTGAGTTAATCTTCCCTTTACTCCTTCACAAAAGTCCGAGATACTAGTGTTTTTTATGTCAACAAGTCCCTTGTTGAAGTATAATTTTCGTTGCTCAATAGTATGTGGATAATTCCAGCGAGCATCTTTTACTCTGACTATTCCAAGGTTCCTTCCCGAATCCTTTAGAAAAATTTCACTAGTATGCATACCATCTGGATCTGGCCTCATTACAGCTTTTTTTCCAGATAGTGAGTAGATCAACGCATGACTAGAGTACCGTAAATATAAAAGGTTTACGTATGGACGTCGTCCTTCTTTTCGATTTGAACGAATCGTCACTTCAAATCTAGGGTTGAATTCAATAAGTTTCCGTTGATCTTCTAAAATGCGGATGTGTTCAGTCTGCGTATAAAGACGTAGTATGTCTAATGGTGACTTGCCGCCGGGCTTTCGGTGAGAATTTGCGTTGTAATTGGCGATAAGTACATCTGTTAGTTCAACGAGATCCTGGTGACCAATTTGGTAAGTCTTTGCAGCCTCAGCAGCATTTTCGCGACGGGGGTCGTTCGGGCCACTTCCAACTGTGTTTGGAAGACGGTGGAATCCATGTTCTTCTAAATTATCAAAAAAACCTTCGACATGAGGTCGACGATAGGGACTGCGTCCCGGGCCGTCATTAATTGTACCATTCATGACCTTTTTTACAGCATTTCTTACATCGAATGCTAAATGGGCCAGGGCATTGTCAAGCAACAGACTGTCCCAAACGGCGTATTCACACCCTTTTATCACACCGGACGGCAGACCTGAACCAGCATCATACCTCAACCCCGGAACAGTCAACTGCATTGGTTGCCATGGAACTAATGCACGTTTAAGGACTCGTAGCACATCCCAATGATTGACCTCCCTAGAAATCACGATCAAATATGCCAGTACTGCTTGACTCATAGCTTCTATCAGGGCCAATAGCCATGGCCTTACAATGAAATTCTCTCGCCCTCCGAACCGCAAATCAGGATCCTCTGGGAGCCAAAAGTTGGCATCGATAGAATGCGCATCAAGCTCAACCCGCTGATAAGGCCGCAATATGCTTTCATCATCCCTTTCTTTCGGCTGCTCTGCTGAATATTTCCTGGCTGCATCAGCTCCATGGCGGGCTCGTATTGCTGATTGGGGATGGCTGTCATACAAGCAGTTCAGACGTTTCTGCAGCGAACGCAATCCACGGGTTTCGGTATTAAAGGGATACTCTAGGACATAATTCTGCGTGGCTTCTTCCGTCGATTCTCCTCGGGCAATGCGTTCATCAATCAACTTTTGTTTGCAGAGGCGCAACATTGTCTGATGGATATCACTAATTGCCTCTCTCACCTTGAGTTTTTTATCCTTCTCCAGTTTGCCAAGAAAAGAACTTTTCGCAGTTTCCCAGATATCCGGAAAGCGTTCGAATAAAGCAGTGAGCGCCCCTGCCCTTCCCCCTTTCTTACCAATACCCATGGGGGCAACTATCTTTTTACGACAATAGGGTTTTATCCGTATCCCAGGTTCAAGGGCCCGCCAACCCCAAATATTTCCATCCGAGTGTAAAGTCAGGCAACGCTTCAACCGAGAATGAATTTCTTGACGTGGAAGCTTTCGGATATTTTCAGGAAGGTCCGTCTCATCCAAATAGGCGGCAATGTTAGCTTTATTGCAAATAAATTTATCTCTCTTGGCTACAGGAAGCTCAGTTGGGTCAAAGTTAGGCCATAGTCTATGGTTCTTCTGCTCAGCAGAGAGGTTGGCGCGGTTCGGCATTTGTCCACCTCCTAAGTATCAGGTCTGGAAATGGTTGGTGGTGTAAATCAGCTATAAGACGACCAGAGCACAGTAACTGCAATGCAGCATCGTAAAGCTGCTGTGTTTTTATGTTGCTATTACATCGAAGCTCTCTAAGGGAGATTTCAAAATGTTTGTCTATTAAATCAACTACTTGTTTCTGGATATCAGGCCGATAAGGGTTACTGAGATAAGGGACAATTAGTTCACAATTGCTAACAAGTAATTCAGGAAGGTCTCTTTCTACTTCGATCACTTTGTGTTCAATGAAGGCTCGATCGCACCAGGATTTTTGTGACTCGATTTGTTTTTTGGCCTTCTCGACCTCTTTCTGTTTCTTAACCTCACGAATCTGTTCAAATGATGGCGCAATGAAAACCCAGGCATCAGGCATGGAGCTTATTTCATTTCCTTCCATATCTCGAATTGATATATGAAGTGGGTAAACACAATAGCTGATCACCAATGGATCACATTCAAGTACTAGACAATGATAATGTTCATGTGGAGTGGTGGTGACAACTGGCATATGTAACTTGGGGCTGTCAAAATCATACCTATCACCGCCGTATCGCCACTTTGGAATCCAGATCGGTTTAGGAAATTTGCCATCGACAATTAAGGAAAAAGAAGATTTTGAAGAACAATTATTTGATTCAATATTTTTATTCATGGTTATATTTCTCCCTATCAGACATAACACCTCATCTATACATGTATCTATCTTCATAATGAACTTATTATCACTTCAAATTTTTTTTTCAAGGGAATAAATATTGCAATAATTAAATATAGTAATTCTTAAAGCGTTTACTTTTTTTCTTAAATTGTTATTTAATAAGCTATAGTTATAAATTCTTTTTCTTTAATTCTTCAATTCTTTAATTATCTTTATCAAAACAATCTAAATATTTATAAATACTTAAATATTTGCAAAATTGAAGTTGTATAAAAAAAATAATATTTTTTTTTGGTGCGAAAAGTATACTTTTTGCATTTGGCCCTAGTCTTTTCAGTGTGATTCAGTTTTTTGGAAAAATTAGTGCAAAAACTTATGCAAAAATGTAAATGCAATTAATCGACAAATTCATAAGTTATGGCACTATTTTTATATGATATGAGCGGGAGGGCTGATAAATGGAGAACCACGATGAATCGCAATTACAAAGTCGGGTATGCCAGGGTAAGTACAACCGGCCAGAACCTTGATGCTCAGTTGGATGAACTAAGAGAGGCTGGGTGCCAAAAAATATTTTGTGATCAAATCAGTGGGGTCAAGGAGATTCGCCCGGAATGGGGAAAGCTTTTGGAATATATTCGCCCTGGGGATATCTTGGTCATTACAGAGCTGAGCCGAATGTCTCGATCGCTTATACACCTTTTGGAAATAATAAAAATATTGGAAGATCGGGAGATTAACATTCAATCTTTAAGAGAAGAAATTAATACGACAACTGCTACAGGAAGAGCTTTCATCTCCATCATGGGAGCTATTAATCAGATGGAAAGGGAGCTGAAAGCCGAAAGAACGGCAGCAGGAAGAGCCGCAGCCAAGGCAAGAGGAAAAAGTGGTGGTAGACCAAGAACTGATCCTAAAAAACTCGAGCAGGCACGTATTATTTACGAGAATTCTAGTCAGACAGCTGCCGAAGTTTGTTCCGCAATTGGGGTGGGGAGAAGAACTTTTTTTAGCTACATGGCAATGATAAAAAGCTCCGAGAAACAGTGAGCTATCTTCACTTTAACGGACACACCAATTACCCTAATGGGAACAGGAGGTGTGTTCATGGGCAAGCGAAGTTACGATCCAGATTTTAAGCGCAAGGCCGTTCGCATTGTTGTCGAAGAATGCCTCGGCGTGCGCGAGGTTGAGCGTAACCTCGGGATCACTCACGGGGTTCTGAAAGGCTGGGTGCAGAAGCACCGGGACCCAGGGCGCCGAGTTTTCGGTGCGTAGGCTCCAGAGAGACAGCTCCAGGATTTTGAACAGCGAGATAGATGGATGGGTCTTCCACTAAGCAACAAACCAAGCTTAAAGGTCTGGATGATATGTTTCTATTAAATTGCGTGTAAGCTGTTCACCCCGCCGTGATATTGCGACTATGTCCTTTTCAGGCATTGGGTCAAAATTGGTCGGATAATCGAACGTTTCTTCGCGAGGGACAAGGTCTACTGGAGGGCAAGGTAAGCTTTTGTCATTTTGACCAAGATAAGGCAGTAAGAATCCTTCAATATCCCCTTTTTCTTTTAGCTTGTGAAGCAGATCAAAAGTCATCGAATGTGTGCGACGATGGATCGTCTCTACAGTTGCAAGCATACGAGTCCCCCAAAAATATGGGCGAGAGGAAGCATTTGGCAATCCCTGGCCTGCTACGCATGCAATAATGAAATTCACGTCGTGAACATTCGTACTGAAAGAAGAGTCTCTTCCTGGCAAAAGGCAACTGGTGCCTATATTGTCATAAACCCCACCATCAGAAATAAAGGTTCTTGCTCTTGCTACTTTTCCATTTTTTTCAAATTTCAGCCATTCGTCTATTGCAGGCAGAAACCCGGGAAACGCAGCTGATGCGGCGACTGCATGAGCCACTGATGTCTTTTTGAGTTGCAGACCAAAACGCCACGAACCCGTTTCCTTAGAACCATATCTATAGGCTGTCTGCGTACTCAGTTCTGTCGCATTTATTACCACTTGCAAGTTCTTGCGTCTAACATCATCAAGAGCAAGTCCTTTAAAATATTTTGCATTTAAACATCTGATAAATGCTGTTGTGCGGCTAGCATATCTAGGGAGAGGTGCTTGCAAAAAGTTGGAGATCTTCTTCAGTGGTTCAGGACAAATCCCAGCCAGACTTAAGATCGAGCAAATCACCTTAGTCACAATTCCAAGTGTCGCAAGGACACCAGAAATTAATATTGTCCCAACAATCAATGGAGCTTCTGATGAAAACAAAGTAGCTCCCAGAATCCCTCTTCTCAAGCCCCCCCTAAGGAGGGTCTGAATCCGAGCATCAAAAACCTCGAAACTGTCATTCGAATAAGCCCAAAGAGCCCCTATTACGCTTCCCCCTGACACCGTTGAAAGGACACTAATCCGATCTAGCAAACCACGATCATGTAAAGCTCGCATGCAACCAAGGTGAAAAGCGATAGCCCTAGATCCTCCCCCGGACAATGCTAACCCAAATTTACGATTTAATTTTGGCATTTCCATGTCATTCATTCCCAGATGACTCCATAAAGACAAATTGGTTACGCCGAAAAAAGTGGAATTGCCAAATTGGATTAGTCAGAGTCTTACCAACAATCAACATCACTACATGCCTTGGAGGATTCTCTTGAAAATGAAGTATTTTCAACATCGCATTCAAATCAATGGAACTAGGCTCTGGGAGGCTAGTCGGATGAGTGTGCCAAACCCCTATAAAACGGGTCGAACCCTCACTCTTTCTTTGATGAAATGAACAAACTTGAGCAGTGCCTTCTATCCCGCATTCAAATCGAGAGGTTGACTTAAAACTGTCCGGCGGTGCCCCTGTGGCAACATCCAGGTAGATGGTTGAAAGACTGTCATCTATTTCTCCGAGCAATAATCCACCGGTCTCATTTTTGCTGCTCCCCTCCCTTGTGTTTCTGGTGATCTCTGCCTCAATAGCGCTTTTTGCTCTCTCCGAGACTACAACTTTATAGCCATTGATAACTTCTTTTGTCACAAGGGGCTTTGAATGAGGAATCTCTTTGGACGATATGCTACCCCCTAGCGTGCCTCTTTGAGCTTTTGAAACGAAAATGGAGTATGAGGCATCCTCTTTGGCGTTTTGCGAAACGCGCAAAGCGAAATCGAAAAATGAGGATGCAAAGAAAGCGACATCTGAGGCAGAGCCTACAAAAGTGGGCTCGGAGCACCCTGGTTCGGGCTGGAATATTGGAGAGGTTTGTTCAGCTGGCCAGAAAGCCTCTACAAAAGGGGTAAGGTCAACATGAGAAAATGCGACCTCTTTTGTCAGTCGACTTAAATCACACGGTCCATTTTGGTTCTTCTGCATCCGCATTATGGCAATCCCCTTAGATGCGGTGCCATCAATCGAGCAGGTCATCATTGGGGGCCAAATGTCTTCATTCTCAAATTGTAATTGTAAAGCAGCCTCTACATGTCGAGAAGCAGTCGCGTCAATAATCAGATCAAAATCATTTACTTTAAAATCATCAGGCAGTCCCTTTCTCAAGTCCCTTCGCAAATGCGCAACATCTGCGTTAGGATTGATCATCGAAAGGTGAACTTTCAACGCACTCTCTTTTGTGAAGCCAACCTGATATGCCTCAAACTGTTGCCGAACCAAAACACCAGGCTTGACGGCTGCGCGGTCTAGCAATCTAATTTTGGCAGCACCTGCACGCACAACATACTCGGCGATGTGGGACCCCAAAGCACCACATCCAAGGATAGCAACCCTCTTCTCAAGCAACCAACTAGCGTTAGTATCTTGGTCTCTTCTGTAGGTGACCTCTTTTCTATTATCATAAACTGAGCACCAGTCTGTTTTAGCTGTAAGTGCCCATTTGAAAAATTCACCTTTCTTCCCTTCTATCTCTTCATCTTCGCCCGCCACAACAATAGCTTTAAGTACCGCAACTGACTCCGGATCGACACGCCACACCGCCAGATGTTGACGGATTGCCTCTCCCGCCATTCGTCGTCTCATTGGCGCGCCAAGCACTAAGTACAGCGGCTCTTTATCTTTTTGATAAAGAGCGAATAATTTTAATATTTGAAACAGGAAATCGAAGGGGATCTGACGATTGACAAGTTCGCAGATAAGCTTCAATACAGTGTCAGGATACTCCATTGGAAGCGGAGTATTGAGCAGGAGACACGCCGCGTATTTTTTATCGTCCGGTAAAGTCTTCGGTATTCCTCCCCAATCCACAACATCAAAACAAACTTTATTTCTTTGACTTATCTGCGCAGTCCCCAACCAAAAATTACGGTCCGCTGCAATCTCCGGAGCATCCAACTCAAATACAAAACCGATATCCGATCGAGAATAAATAGCGGGAGGGTGTAAGGGGGCATTGTCAGGGTCAAGCTTATTCAAAGCAGCATCTTGTAGCCAATGATTCAGCCGTTCTACAAAACCAAACATCCCATCTTTGGCCGACCACTCAACATCAGGAGCGACATAAAGGCACATAGAGTTACCCCACTGAACATGCGGATACCCCTTGAATCTTTTATGAACAAATTCAGCCTTTGGATGCTCAATAGGAAATCGTGATGGGATGGCAATATTTATCGGTTCACGGCTTCTGAAAGAAAAACCTCCTTCGACACGTTCATAAGGTTGAGTGTCAATTGATAGTCGTAATCGAAGAGGGTCGCCTTTTTCTTCCGGTTCTCCAACATCAACAATCTGGAGGGCACCACATGCAGCCGAGCAAATTTCTTGCAGCTGATCAAAGGCTAATCTCTGCCCCTCGGTGAGGTTATCAGCCTCCATAGCCAACCTTTTCTGAGGGCGGAGCATCTGAGCCCCGGGCTTGCTTTACTGCAGCAGAAAGGTTTCCAGAGCTTCGACCTTCTGAACTATCTGAACCCGAGTCTCGCTCCAAACTGCCATCATCCTGAATCAAAAATACTATAGGTTCAGCACCATCTGTGTCCTCTTGAGTACAGAGGAATCCACCTTCGGCAATTTCTTCATACCTTTGTTTAGCCTTTGCGTGAGGAGGATTATCTCCACTCTGATTTCGTGCTGGGATTTCATCGCAACTGGCTACAATTACTCCCCCCAAAACTTGATAAGAGTCTAAATCATCGAGCATGTCTTGCTTAAGTACCTCTCGATCGCCATCTTTCTGATACATTGCGGATTTACTGCAATGATGGGGAGCAAGAAAGACCTTCCAAGCGAGGTATTCTTCATTTTTCGCATTCTTGGTGGTGTCGAAGATTTTTCTGATTCGAGGGTATGCAATGTCACCGAAAAGCAAAACTCCACCCATATCAGGGGATTCACTGAATGTCACCTGCATGCAAAGGCTTGTATTATTCCGATCCCCTTCGATTTGTTCCGCAAATGGGGCATGGATAAACGCATTAAATTCACCGGTATAATCTTCTCCATCAAGCTCGTTAATGGAGTTGCCAGGAATTGTGAGCCTCTCCCGAGGAAAACCCTTATATGTGTCCTCCTCCAGAAGTTGATCATAGCCAATCAATCTAACGCGATCGCCAGAAGCGACATCCCCCCCACATTTGATAGTTGCATTTACTCTCCGCTCGGCCTCTTCTTTGAAAGCCACTGCATCGTCGCAGAGGTCAGTGTCATTCTCAGCAAAAACACGTGGGGTAAACCAGATTTCTCCGATATCTACACGACTTAAGAGATCGGCAAACCCCTCCACGTGGTCCTTATCTGGGTGGGTCAACGCGAAACCCGCCAGATAAGGTTTGCCACCAACTTCAGGCAAATTTTCTTCAAAAATATCGACTAGAGATTCCCCGTCACCTTCCTGATCACCGTTTTCTTCTTTGCAGCGCATGTCCACCTGCAACACAACATCTTCAGCAAGCACTATGGATGTGCAATCACCGGTACCAACAGGCCAAAACATAACTTTTTTTTCTTTGAACATTTTCAACTCCTCCAAGTTAATAGGACCTCAACTTCCCCGATCTATCTATCTCGTTTGCTGATCTACTCTCCGAACACAACAAAATTTTTGTCTATCAGAAATTCATCTGCTTCCTAGACTCACGCCATTTCAAATTCCCTTCACCTGCTCTGAAGGGCGTATTTTCTTCAATTGGTCCGACTATCTCTTCCAGTTTTTTCCGCCATCCGTTATGGAGCATCCACTCACGCACCTTGAGAGCCTCTTCGCTATCAGCGACCGCACGGCTCTCCTCTTCGGTGTAGATGTAGTCTTCCGGATGCCAGCCGACATGAGACCGGTGCTCCATCAATGGGCCGGGGAAGATTCTCCCTTCCATAATCCCCTCAATTTCATGCTCCTCCATTACGCAACCCTTGAAGTAAACCCCCAAGATATCAGCAATAAGAATTTTTGCCTTTAGCTGCATCCGAGTCTTTTCATAACCCCAGTAAATCTGATCGCAGAGGGGGTAGTATCTCCATATGGAGTCCTGACTGTGGTCGCCCCAATGGTCAAGTTTTACCCGAAACAGGAGTGCGATAAAAAATGGATCGTAGTCTTCTCCGTACTTACCAGAGCTTTTGCGAAGCTTGTCCTCCTGACGTTTGATCCCAAATCCCTGTATTGCGCAGCCTGTCTTTTTCAACTCCAAGAGAAAATCGATATACGCAGGAAGATCATGGCCGTGCCACAAGTAGGGGTA
Organism: Pelobacter seleniigenes DSM 18267; assembly: GCF_000711225.1. Lineage (NCBI taxonomy): Bacteria > Pseudomonadati > Thermodesulfobacteriota > Desulfuromonadia > Desulfuromonadales > Desulfuromonadaceae > Pelobacter > Pelobacter seleniigenes. The sequence continues at coordinate 411,602 of NZ_JOMG01000005.1, read as the reverse complement.
AATAGGGACGTCCTTGCCGTCGAGCCATTCTCTCTGGACACCGAATTGATCACATGTGGCCTGAAGTAGCTTCTCGTTGAGAGCGTACAGAAGCTTTTCGTCAGTGCTGACATCAACCAAGGTCAGCCCACCATCCTCGCCAAGAAAACGAGGGATCTGGGTTCGCTCGATACCGTGAGCCTTGTAAATGTCAACGAATCGCTGAACTAGACCAAAAACCTCGTTCGGCACTTTTACTTCAGGCTTGTTTACTGAACCAGCGGAATCCTTCCCACGAAGCTTATTCCAAATAAATACGATGCCCTTGTAAACATCCTTGATAATTGAAATGACAGTTGCTACTGACTCAATCATCACACCACCAAAAGCTGGCGAACAGTAGCTTCCATCAGTTTGGCGCTGTGCTTCTGGGCCTGATTGAGCTTGACTTCGAGTTCATCGCACAGGTCCATGAGTTGCTCGACCTTGGCGACGATACGTTTTTGTTCCTGTTTTGGTGGCACAGGCACTTCAATCTCTTTGATTTTCCCTATGTATAGACACGGCTGTGCCGACTGCTTTACGTTGCCCCAGATTTGACGCTGACCTACGGGACTTCGGAGAACTATTGCCAGATATTCTGGCAATACATCAGGAGTAAATGGGCGAATTAAAGCCACGCTCCTCACCAATACGAAATTTTTAGGCTCTTTGATTACACTCAAACGGCCAGTAGTGGCACCAACGCACACCATCAAAATGTCATCATGCCTTGGATGGCAACGCTTCCAACATTTTTCTGCTGTTTCTTCTGAAACAAAATCTGTAGCGCGGAGATCTATATGGCCATCGCGGATGTTTTTCGCCGTAGCCATTGGCACCCCCGAAGGAACTCTTGGGGGGGTAGAATGTTCTCCATCAGTGACAAGTAAAGTCACATCTTGGAAATGTGCCCAGCCCCAACTGCTTGGCACGGAATGCAAAAAAACATCAGGGGTAATTTGGGGAAGAGGCTTTTCCTTTTTGATTACCTTTTCCTTTGCTAACTGGTCTTTTCTGGCCTTTATCCTCTCCAGCAAAACCAAAGCAGGCTCGTCGTTGGGAACTTGGGGGACGAGCTTACCCTGGACGGCGAGTTGGAGGATGGCGGCGCGGAGTTTGGTGATGGTTTCGGGGTGGTCGTAGAGCAGGTCGAAGTTGGTACTGATACGCTGCCAGTGGTCGGCGAATTCGTCGGGTTCGCGGGCGGTGAGCAGTGCGTCGAGGGCGGCGTTGTTGAGGCGCACCCGCCCCTGCTGCTGCTTTTGCTGGCGGGCTTCGAGTTCGTCGCACAGGGCCATGAGTTGGTCGACCTTGGCGACGATGCGTTTTTGTTCTTCGAGGGGGGGAAGAGGCAACTTGAGTTGCCCCAAGGAGGTCCCGTTAACATTTGGTTGCCCAGTCCCCATACTCATTGCAACCAATTGCTCCCAGTAAAGAGGAGATTCCGCAAAGACCTTCAAATATCTCGGAGAGGAATATTGGTTCGGAACAACCCGAATCAGATATGAAGCGAAAACCGAGCAGACATCTACGTTTTCAACCAAATAGGTCTTACCGATAGTTCCACCAGTTCGAGCAATCAACAAATCACCATCGTTAAGTTCGTAGGCGGCAACAAACTTCGGGTCAATCTGACACCCTGGCACCGAGTCCCAATTCACCTTATTGTTTTGGATGTCGGTAATGCGCAGCAACCTCACGTCCTTGAGGCAGTGATCGGCAGATGCTGTATAACCGTAGTGGATGAGGTTTGAAATATTCCCCAAAGAATCCCATGCCCAATTTGACGGCAATCCAAACGGTTCATCCTCGGAACTGATAGGTTTATTCGGCTTGCTCTTTTTGATCCTCCCTACCTTAACCAACCTCTCCTTCTCAGTCTTAATCCTTTCCAGCAAAACCGAAGCAGGCTCGGCATTGGGGTCCTGTGGCACCAGCTTCCCCTGCACAGCAAGCTGAAGAATTAATTCCCGCAGCTTCTGCACACCGTTGGGCGCATTTGCCAGGTGCCTGAAATTGGCGAAGAACGTCTCAACCGTCATGCCGACTCCTTCGAGGTATCGGCATCTCGCTCCAGGGCATCCATCAATTCCTGCTTCAGCTTCTCCCGCGTCTCGGCAACGCTGGCAAGCAGCGTCTTGTACTCGGCCAGCAGCTCCTCGGGATCGCCGTGGTCATCCTCGACGGTGTTGGGGTTCTTGATGTCTAGGTTGTAGCCGTTGGCCTTGATCTGCTCGACCGAAACTTTCCACGCCTGCTCGCTTTCAACTCGGTTCTCCCACCAGGCCTTCTCGGACGCGAACTCCTCGATGCGCATCGGTTTGGTCTTGGAGTAGCTCTTGTATCCTTCGGGATAGGGGTGCTCGTAGTACCAGACCTCCTTGGTCGGCTCCCCCTTGGTGAAGAACAGCAGGTTGGTCTTGATGCCGGTGTAGGGGTTGAAGACGCCGTTGGGGAGGCGCACCACGGTGTGTAGGTTGCACTCGTCGAGCAGCTTCTCCTTGATGCGGGTCTTGACGCCCTCGCCGAACAGGGTGCCGTCGGGCAGGACGATGGCGGCGCGGCCGCCGTCCTTGAGAAGATGCATGATCAGCACCAGGAACAGGTCGGCGGTCTCGCGGGTGCGGAAGCTGGCCGGGAAGTTGGCCTCGATGCCGTCCTCCTCGGTGCCGCCGAACGGCGGGTTGGTGACCACCACCTCGACCCGGTCCTTGGGGCCGTAATCGCGCAAGGGGCGCGACAGGGTGTTGTCGTGGCGGATGTTGGACGGCACCTCAACTCCGTGCAGCAGCATGTTGGTGGTGCAGAGCAGATGCGGCAGCGCCTTCTTCTCGACGCCGAAGACCGACTTCTGCAACAACTGCTCGTCCTCGGCGGTCTTCACGTAGCGGTCGCGCACATGCTCGATGGAACAGGAGAGAAAGCCGCCGGTGCCGCAGGCCGGGTCGAGGAGCTTCTCGCCGAGCTTGGGATCGACCATATCGACCATGAACTGGGTGACGGCACGTGGGGTGTAGAACTCCCCGGCGTTGCCCGCGCTCTGCAAGTCCTTGAGGATCTGCTCGTAGATGTCGCCGAAGGTGTGACGGTCGGAGGAGCGGTTGAAGTCGATCTCGTTGATCTTGTTGACCACCTGGCGGATGAGGGTGCCGTTTTTCATGTAGTTGTAGGCATCCTCGAACACCGAGCGCACCACCAAACCGCGCCCGTTGGTTCCGGCGTTCAACTCCATCTCTTTGAGAGTCTTGAACAACTCGTTATTGATGAAGTCAAGCAGCTCGTCGCCGGTAATCCCCTCGGCGTCAGCCGCCCAGTTGCGCCAGCGCAACTTTTCAGGAATCGGCGAGGTGTAGTCGTCGGAGAGGAGTTCCAGTTCCTGCTCCTGATCGTCGAAGATTTTCAGGAAGAACATCCAGACAAGTTGCCCGATGCGCTGCGCGTCGCCGTCGACCCCGGCGTCCTTGCGCATGATGTCCTGGATGGATTTGATGGTGGTGGATACTGACATGCTGCTTATTGCTCCTTCTTATTGATCCTGGTTGATCTCAAACCTGGTCTTGCAGTCGAGACACTCATAGGTGTGGGTATGCTCTGAAACGGTTCCGTCCTTGCGCCGATAAGCGCGGGACTTCATTTCGTTACGCGGTACGTTACGCATATTTGCCTTGCAGATCGGGCAAAACTTGATATCGGGTTGTGGTCCTGGAAGGTTGGCCATAAGGTCTCCTATGCTTCAGCCTTGGTACTTCAGCTCAAGAGTTCAGATACGGCTGCAAAAAGTCCTGAAAACTGAATTTATCGGGCGTCACAAATTCTTCAAAACTGTTGGCGCTAGGCAAAATAAAAACTTCGCCACCCGTCTCAAACCAATCCTTCCAGACGATGCAGAACGGCTTGAGATACAAACACCGCCAGACATCCCTCACGAGCCTTTGAAGTCCCCGGGGGACAGGGTATGTATTCCCTTTGATGTCATATACATTCTTGGGTCGGTTATCACTCAGGAGGCGGTGCTGCTTTTCGTGGAACTCGACATACACCGGTGTGCTCGACTGCACAAGAACCATATCCACTGAAATTCGATCGGGATTCGTGGTGACATAAATTTGCTCAGGGCTCAGTTTCAAGGCCTCCAGGCAACTAGCCTTAGCATTCGACGGCAAAAGAGCATCTGCTTTCAGGCACTGTACAAGTGCATCGCGGAAGACTGGTCGCGACAACAGACTACCCTTCAGGGGAAAGCGCTCATTGAGATGCTCTGCGCCCGGGAAGCTTTCGAGCAGAAAGTCAAAGAATTCATTTTCCGCGTGGCGGTTCCGATGCGGGCGGCAATAAATCTTCACTTCAGGAATCTCGCTTCGCCGATGCCAGAACAGCTTGCGCTTCCTGTTGCGCCTGCCGGATCTGCTCTTCTGTCATCTCCAGGCCCAGTGCCTTCAAACGCGGAGCGGCATTTTCGTCACCAAACGCCAGGGCGATATAAAAGAACTTGAAAGCCTTCGCCAGATCGTAATACTCGCCCTTTTGAGAGTAGATATCCGCAAGGTTGAAGATGGCTTGAGGAAAGCCTTGCCTGGACGCTTCCAGATACCAGTGCAGAGCTTGCTCCATGTCGCGTTCTACGAGTCGCCCCTGCTGATAAAGGAGTCCGAGCGCAAATTGCGCCTGAGGCATTGCGTCCTCAGCAGCCAACTTAAACCACCTCACGGCCTCTTTCCCGTTTGTAGCGACCAGATCACCGGAGGAGTAACAATGGCCCAGATTGTATTTCGCCAGCGAATGTCCCTGGGCAGCGGCCTTCTTCCACCAATCAATCGCCTGCTTTGCTGTCCTCGATCTACTGGCGCCATCGTCTGACTTGGCAAACAAGACCCCTAAATTGTATTGCGCTGAGGAATCACCCTTCTCCGCGAGAGCATAGAGTTCCTTGAATTTTTCCAGTGGCATCTACCCCTCCCTTGAGTACAACTGCTCTTCCATCTCCCGCAGAGCTTCTTCGTACTTTTTGCGACCGCCGAATATCTGGTTGACGATCTCTATCGGCGTGCCGAACTGGTCAAAAGGATTAATCCTCAGGACTCTTGGGTCTTCGATATTCTCAACCCCCTCGTCAGCATATTTGTCCAGCAATGCTTCCAGAACCTGCCGCGCCTGATCGCCGTACTTCGTGAAATAGTTGCGCTTGCGCACGTTCTCCGCACGCTCTCGACGCGTCAAAGCGGGCTGATCGAAGGCAACGTGGCAGATCAGGTCGAAGGGGCCGAAGTCCTTGCCGACATCCTCGGCCAATGCCTCCCAGAGCACACCCTGTTCAGCCAGTTCGTCTACCAGAGCCTGCTTTTTATCTACACTGGTCCAGCGACGTAAAAAGTCATCCAGCGTAGCGAATTCTTTCTGAACGGTTTTGCGGGTGTAATCCTTCAACGATTCAGTAATCAGCTTGCCGTCTGGTCCGTAGTATTGAACCCGCTCGGCAACAACGAAGAATGGCACATCACCGACCACGTATTTGACGCGAGGTTCAGGATCGTCCTCTCCTCCCGGCGGAACAGGAGGCTCGAGAGGCACCGGTGGCTCATCGCCTTCGGGGCCATCCGGCGGCAAAGGAGGATCGTCGGGACCCGGTTCATAAATGACAACGGGATCGCCATCGAAATCGGGATCGGCGAACAGCTCTGTTGCCTTCTTGAAGTCAATGATGGTGAAGTAATACTTGTCGAAGTCCTCATTGATGCGCGTACCGCGTCCGATAACCTGCTTGAAGATCGTCATCGAATTGATGGTCTGGTCGAGGACGATCAGCTTGCAGGTCTGGGCATCGACGCCGGTGTTCATCAGCCGCGAGGTGGTCGCGATAACCGGGTAGCGGCTTTCGGGATCGATGAAGTTGTCCAACTCCATCTTGCCGAGATTATCGTCGCCGGTGATCTTCATGACGTACTTGTTGTTTTCGGCGGCGAGGTCGGCGTTCTGGTTGACTAACTCCTGCCGCATCCTATCGGCGTGGTCGATGTCTTCGCAGAAGACGATGGTCTTGTCGAAGCGGTTGCTCGCCTTGAGAAACTCGGTGACCTTTTTCGCGACCAACCGGGTGCGCAGCTCCATCACCAGGTTGCGGTCCATATCCCTGAGGTTATAGATGCGGTCCTCGATCAGGTTGCCGTTCTTGTCGGTCTGGCCCTTCTCGGGCCGCCAGCCCTGCAAATCCTTGTCGAGATCGATACGCACAACCTTGTAAGGCGCGAGAAATCCGTCGTCGATCCCCTGCCGCAGCGAGTAGGTGTAAACCGGCTCGCCAAAGTAGGTGATATTGGAGACGTCCTTGGTTTCCTTGGGCGTGGCGGTCAGGCCGATGTGGGTGGCGCTGGAAAAGTAATCGAGAATCTCCCGCCAGGCCGAATCCTCGGCGGCGCTGCCGCGATGACATTCGTCGATCACCACCAGGTCGAAGAAGTCGGGCGAGAACTGCTTGTAGATGTTCTTCTCCTCTTCATTACCGGTGACTGCCTGATAGAGGGAGAGGTAGATCTCATAGGCTTTGTTCGCCTGGCGTTTTTCGATCTTGGTCATCGTCTGGCCGAACGGCTTGAAGTCGTTGGTCTTGGTCTGGTCAACCAGGATGTTACGATCGGCCAGGAAGAGGATGCGCTTCTTGGTGCGAGACTTCCATAGGCGCCAGATGATCTGGAAGGCGGTGTAGGTCTTGCCGGTGCCGGTGGCCATGACAAGCAGAAGGCGATTCTGCCCCTTGGCGATAGCCTCCACGGTACGGTTAATCGCGACTCGCTGGTAGTATCTCGGCTCCCGGCCGCTGCCGTCGGAGTAATAAGGCTGCTCGACAATTCCCTCGGTCGAGATATCGAACCCCTTCCACTGCTTGTAGCGCTGCCACAGATCACTAGGTGAGGGAAAGTTTTTGAGGGTCAGTTGCTGCTCGACCGGGGTCGACTGACCTGTCCGGTCATGGAAGAGAAAGCCGTCGCCATTGGAGCTGAACGCAAACGGTACATCGAGCGCTTCGGCATAATCAAGCGCCTGTTGCATGCCATGGCCGATGCTGTGGTTATTGTCTTTCGCCTCGATAACGGCAATGGGCTGGTTGGGCATGTGATAAAGGACGTAATCTGCGCGCTTGGCCTTGCCGCGAGAATGGAGCTTGCCGCGGACGATGATTCGGCCGGCCGTGAAGCAGACTTCTTCGCGAATCTGGAAATGAAGATCCCATCCAGCTGATTTAACTGCGGGTGTAATGTACCTAGTGCAGATGTCGCGTTCGGACAAAGACCTTTTCATCTAGCCGAATCCCTCCAGCACGGCCCAAGTTGATCACTCCAATAAAAAAGCCCGCAAGATATAGTAAGTTACGATCCTTGAGACAAATATCCGGCCGTGAATCCCATCCCCCCAAGAGAAAATCACAAGGGAATTTAAGCCCTTAGAAGGTACGTTAAATGAACGCCAATATCAATAAAAAACCAGTCTTAATCATCATAACAAATCGAACCCATCTTTAATCCGAAAGTTGGGGAAAGTCTAAATGCTCTTTTTAAACTTGAACCCTTCAGTTTGAACATGCCGCCCATCCTGATATGTAGACCATAATAAACCGACTAGATTTGAAGCCCCTGCAAAATCATCAGATATTTGTGCTCCGGGCACGGAGCTTCATAACAACATCTCCAGCAGGTTGATATTTACCTTCCTTAATTTGTCGCATACCAAGAGCAAGAATTTTCATAAGAACCATATTCCCCTGTGTTTGCTCACAACTTTCCATAGTTTGCAATACGACCTTAGCTTCTCCATTCTGGGCGATAACTAGGGGGGCTCCTTGCTTGGCCTGGTTACGTTCATTTTTTCCAATAGCCGCCTTCAGATAACTGATTGGTGTATTTTGACTGGATAGCTTCATGAAAAATCCTCCATAGGACCAAATATCGTCCTAATTAGATCTACGATCAATTTTGTACTCCCCGGTAGGGGCTAAGCGATATGAGAGAGGATGTCATATCTTAAGTAAAAAAACGCCGGAAATGTTCCGACGCCTTTCTTAAAATAAGCCAACTTGCGGAATGGGTTGGGATTTGATCGAAAATTAATTGTCAAAATTCGGTTTTCGATTTTTGACATATAGAAGACCGCCCCAGTTACCCCCGGCAGAAAGGGATTGGATTCCTCACAGCCCTCTGTCCCGTGATTCCTCATCGGTCACGGAGGAATTCCCCTGAACATGTTTTAAGATGCTTTTAGCCGCTCCCTTCTTTTGCAATCCAGATTCAATTTAAAGGGTACGAAATTCATCAATCCCAAAATTCTCGTCTGGAAGTTCTTGGATTTCATCAAACATAACCAGATTCCTTCGATGATCTTTTAATGCTAGTAAAGCAACTTTAAAGCAGTCTTCACATAAATCTAAATGATAAGCGATTCCATCTTCTTTGGAACCATATCCCCATTGCGCCTTAAGTTCTCCTGCTTCTTCGAATTTTTCACCATCAACATCTATAAAGAGACTTTTCCCACAAACATCACAGGCACAATCGACAACCGTTTTAATGACCTTTTCCCCAAAAATTTTCATACAGAGGCTCTTTTAGTTAAAATTTTTAGATTTTAGCACTACAACCAGTCCAAGATATGGAAGCATTGCTTTACTTTTCAGAATATACCATTCCATATTTAAAAGCATATACACTGAACAGTCACCAAAGGCATTTTTTATATGTGCCTATTTTTGCGAATTATCTAATAGTATCAGAAATCTTTTTCCAAAATTAATTGGCTGATATTTGAACAACCGGATATCAAGAGGAGCAGATACACAAAGATCTTTACACCCTCCATATTGGACAAGGTCCAGATGAGATCCGAGTTTAAAATAGAGACGATTTCCGACTTTGCCATCTGAGAGCCAAGGCAATACTGATAAGTTTCGGATTTCCGAGGCTTGTGAATTCAGTTTCGAGGTAGATTTTCAAGAGAACACGCCCCACTCAATTCTTCCCAAAACATCCAAGACCTCCTGTTCGCGTCCTTCTGAAATAAGTTCGATTGGGATTCGGCCCAGCGCTCTATTTTCTTCAGTCAGCCATTTCACGGCTGAGTCCTCATCTTCGAAAATGGATTTGACCTTTTCTATTGCGCCTGGAGATATGGAGTTTATCCAGTTTTTTCTCAAAGAGAGAATTAACGATGGCCAAGAACCGGTTTCAGAGGATTTCTGAATTCCATTTAATAACGATTCTTCGTCGGTCATTGAGGATTTCCCCTGAATGTGCTTTAGGATGCCCCCGGCAGCCCCCGGCTTTATATCGAGATCGTACTGGTCAATCAGTACCCTCAGCATCGATGCATGCGGATCCATTGCTTCAATCTCTTTATCAAAAAGCTGAGTACTTTCAAGGTTGCTCTCATATTCTTCGATTGTATCAAAAAGCAGGTTGATTAAGTGAAGTCGCGGTTCCCCTTCCCGATCCTCGGCCTTATTCATAACGTATTCCAGGAGATCCAGTGCAAACTGATAATCATCCTCCGTTTTGATTTCAAGGGCCCGCTGGGTTTTCTCGAAAAATTCCAAGAAGGAAGCTTCTATTTGTTTGGCTGTTTCTGTGTTCATGACCCTCTCCAACGGCACGGGTTTCCTTTATGTCTACTGATTGATACCAGGAAACTTTTCAATAGCCTGAAGCAAGTTTCGAGCTCGTTGACGCTTTTCCAACAGATGTGCAACTCCCTTTTCTATCTGATTTTCGAAAGGATCATCTGGCGAGCCATATACAGCTATTCCAGAAACCCGATTCATACTATCCTTTGACATTTCTAAACGGGTCTTGACGAAGTTCTCAGCTAAATCATGGAGTTCGCCATCACTTCGCCCAGCCTCTTTAACCAGATTGTCCATCTCAGAATGCCGTCGAATTATCTCCCAAACCTGTGTGGGAATTCGTACCATAAGTCTTGATTGCCCATCAGATGTCTCCAGGCATGCGTTCAGAACACGCCCCTCCAGGTAAATAGCGGCCTCGTCGAAGCATTCTTTGTATAGGTGGAAAATCTCCCTGTAAAAAATTGATTCTTTAGTGCTCATAAAATACCTCAGGTGGATTCGCCATCAGAAGATCTTGTTCTCACATGGTATTTTATCTTAAACATCAGTCCTGTGAGGAAATTTTTCTTAAATCTTAGAAGAATTGAGGCATTCCAAGAATTGTCGACTTCAAAATTGTGGGTTTCCGGATTTTATGATTGAATTATTTGACAGTCTTTGAGTGAAAAGTTATTATGCGCATACAAATGCGCAGGAGGTATTTATGGGGAACACAGCCCGCAAACAATCGGCAAATCTCAGCATTAGAAGCGATCTTCTACAACGGGCCAAACAAAACAAAATCAATCTGTCAAAAACCCTGGAACAAAGTTTGGAACAGATACTAGGAAACCGTGATCGGGAAGAGTGGCTGAAAACCAATCAAGAAGCGATTGAGGCGGCCAATAAATATGTGGATCGCAAGGGCATTTGGAGCGAGGGACTAAGGCAATTCTGATGGCGAAATTTGACATTTACGGCTCACCATCTAGCAGTGTTCCATACTTGATGGATCTTCAGGATGAAATTATAGACATACTTTCTACGAGAGTCGTTGCGCCGTTGGTTGCCGTTGAAGAAGTTTCGAAAAGAATGAAAATTCTCAATCCTGTAATTCGTATTGAAGGAGTTGACTATATCCTCATGACGCACTTGCTGGCGGCTATTCCGGCATCGACTTTGAAAAATAAAATCAACTCAGCAGTTTTGCAACGCGACGAAATAATAGCTTCACTCGATTTTCTGTTTACCGGAGTTTGACAAGCTGCACACGGGAAATCATCGCCAACAAAAGGTCAATTTATTATCTGATCTCAATCATAAAATCCGGATACCTAAAATTGTTTTACTGACTTATGGCAGGTGAGCTTCATCAGGAAGTACCTGTGAAATATCCTGTCATAAGTCTCAAGGTGAGGATGCCGGAGAATAGTTATCTGATTTTCAAAAGAAATTTTTTGATTTTTGAACAGTTATGCTACTCAGCAGATGGTGCTATCAGTTGCAATGAGCAGGCCCACTGCAACTGATTCGTAGATCTATGGCCGACCTCAATCGGTTATTCTGATTCAAAAAAAAGATCTGCGCCCCCAGCCTTCCAGATGCAGGACACTTCCCCATGAAAACTCTCGTGGCTGTCCAAAGTTGGCCAAATTTTACGGCTACCTAGTTATTGAGCCTCTTAACGGTCGGGGACCTGACAACTGTTATGTCTTTTTTAGGTTAACTTGTTTGTAACCAGTCTTGAATTCTGTCTCGTTCAACCAAACAGGGTGTCCAACCCAGATCTGGTCAATGCTTTTCGGAAGTACGACCTCGTTAGCAATGATTTCAATTAATTTATGGTCGAGCAGGTAATTGTCACCATAGATTTCCGTTATGAATAATTTTATACATTCGTCATAGCCAACAAACTTTTTATCGGCTCTTTCAAGGTGTTTTAAGAAAATTTCCTTAACTCCGTTATTCATTTCTATTTCATCTTCATTCGAGAAAGACATAGCGGTATCTGGAACATTAAGGGTTACCCCCACACCTTTTTCCGGCATGTCGTCATCCCTTTCTATTTTTGAAATTAGACGAAAATTCCATTTGAAAGGTTGTGACCCATTTATGTAACCGTTACTTCTAACCATATTTTGATTTGCAATTATTTGTTGGGATATGCTCAGGGCCCAGCCTTCCACTTTGCGTTTGACCAGGACCAAATCCGAAGCATTTGCTTCTAGAATGTAAAACGCGTCATGAAATTGATGGTTTAGATTGCTAACAATTGCTTCCATAAAATCATGATGTGTTCTGTGTTGACGTAAGTGATCTGGGGGCCAAGTGATAAGTTTATGTTCAAGAACTATATCTTTATTGTCAGGTGAAGTAAGCCTGCACTCAGGATTTGGCCTGTCATCTGGTATATTATCCAAGCATTCTGACCATACGTAGTTTGTGGCATTGGTACGGTTATATGCTTCAACAAAACCCGACAAATTCTGCCACTCACACTTACTTTTATTTGGAAGACAACGAAACATATATTCCTCGGTTATTTTGATTCCGATTGCGCCAGATCCGCAGCAAGCCGGTTAGTTTTTTTTCATAGTGGTTTAAAATCTCCATAGCTTCTCCCGCCGTGTCTTTCTTTACTGTTGTAGGCATCTCTTCAAATTTATAAGCGATATCCTTCAATTGGCCGATCATCATAGTGATTCGAATTGATAACCAAATAATTTCACTAATGAAAGATTCCGTGGTTTCTACATTGCGGATACTTAATCGTAATCAATTGAGTTCCAAATATAGCCGTTTTCACATTGACACTTTCGCGTTACACGCTCTGGAGCTTCTTCAAACCATTTGGTTCCATCTCCTGAAAGAGACCCACGTGGTTCGTACTCTGAGATTGTTCCATTACCTTTACATTCAGGACAGACATGACGATATTCATACCCTTTTTTTTCTCCTGTCCCATCACATATTGGGCAAGGATCGGGCTTCCATCCCCTCCCTTCGCACTTTTCGCAGCGAATTTCGATATTTCCACTCCCTTTTATCCAGCCACCATTACAGTTGCACGGTTCACTGAATTTTTCTAACTTGCCTGTTCCTCTGCAAAAGTCACAACGATATATTGCTGGTCGTCTTTGCACGAATCTCTCCTTCTCGGTTATTCTGATTCACAGTTCAGGGTTGATTTTCTTTGTAGATGCTGACAAATGAATTGTTGGCCTTCAATATGGACAAAAGCTCAGATTTCATACTTTCGTATTTTTCAGTTTCGATTACTGGCTCACAAAGGTCATAAATTGGGTATTCAGTGAGTCTGAAAAATGAATTTCTGCCCTTTCGCCCTTTTTCAAGAAGTCGTTCATTTATTTTGGTCTTTGTTTTGAAAACTTTAAATACTACCAAGTAACCTGTTTTGTTTTTTTCAAAATAGTCCAATGGGGACGTTGGAGTCCAAATACTGAAAAAATTCTTTTCTGTTAGTTCTTTAAATGTTTCAAAATTAACACTTATTTCAATTTGAAAATCGATAAACCCAACGTAATTAAGTGAAAAATCTTCAGCTTTTATTTTGTCCTCGTACCACATTCCAAGCTTAGAAAGGTTGTATTTTGGTGGTGTTTCTTTTTTATCTAAGAGGAATGGTGCGCCTTTCTTCTTTTTAAATGGCTTTTTCTTGCACACAAAAATTTGGTGAGAATGATTCTGGGGAAGACCTCCCTTGGCCATTGCGTGAATATTTACAATCTCATCACGTAGCACCCAATGTTCTTCTTTCATTTTCACCTCCGTTTTTGAAAGCCGTCCGGGTGGAGGTAGGGCGTTTCGCATCTCTATACTTCTTGCGACTTTAGCCTAACACTGTTCCCACCGGTTGATGCGATAGTTACGGAATATACTTAATGGCCATTTTGAATGCTTTGCAATATTTCTTTTGCAGCCTTTTGGTTGAAAATATTACTATCAGAAGCAGCTATAGTCTCAAGTTGCACTATATAATCTGGACCTTCGTATTTAATTTTAGGTAATACGTTGATTGCTTCACGTCTTACCGTCGGATGTTCGTCTTTGGTAAGCTCGACAAGTGAAGAGCTGGCTGGCATAGCAAGAGCCTCCATAGTTCCGATAGCTGAAGCAACGAGCCTGTAGGAAAACCTAAGCACCAACACCCTACAGCTCAGATCCTGAATGTTGTTATAGCCGATTATCGGCCGATGGGCTTTTCAGCCACAAGTCTGGTTCCTTCAGAAGAAATGGTCTTGTTGAGTTTTTTATACTCCATCTTTCTGATTTATCTCTGATTTCATGGGACTTTCTCTACGCGATTGCTCCAAATCGGTGAATCTTGGTCAGATTGTGTAGCATGGCCATCAGCTGCCACTGTCCGTTGACCTTGGCCTTGCTACGCAGGGTGAAGCGTCTGATCCCGATGGCTTCACAAATATGTCCGAAGACCGGCTCGACGATGCCCAGACGTTGGCTGTAGATATGGCGGCCAAGTTTGCTGTCAATCTTCTGCTTCATCCGCTGCAACGGACCGGTTTTCTCGCTGGCAATATGCTCCAGCAGGATGTTGACCTGACGGGCTCCTTTTTGTTTGACGCTGCGCAGGCATTGGAACCGCAACGAACAGGTGTCGCAGTCATCTCGATGTCCCATAAAAATATGGTTCTGAATCTTGGCTCTGGTGCACTTGAGCCACAGGCTTTTTCCGGCCGGACAGATGCAGGTCTGCTGTTCCAGGTCAACCTGAAAATCGGCCGCGGTAAAGCGCATTTTGGCCGTGATTTTTTGCGGACTCTTTGGTTTGTATTTGTCCGCATCCGCAAAGCGGGGATCGCGGGAACGGAACCCGTGATCGGCGAGATAGCCGTCGATCTTATAGTGTTCCAGATAGTGAAGGGTGTCTTTGTTGCAAAAACCGCTGTCAGCCAGAACTTTTGTCTCCTTGGAGAGAGGCCTGTCATCCGCCTGAAAGGCCTGGTCAATCTGTTCGATTATGGGTTCCAGCAGTCCGTGTTCCTGTCCCTGCCCAAACGCTGCCGTTGACAACAACCTGGTGCTTGCTGTCAACGGCAGCGACACCAACATAGCCCTGAATGACACCATGACTGGTTTTCATCTTGGCACTGTCGGGATCGGTGATGTTGCTCTGCACTTCCTTGCCGCCATGTCCCAGGCGCGGTTCGTTCTCTTTGAGAAAACGGTCAATCTTGTCACTGGCTTTGAGCAGGGTATCGATCTGCTGCTGTTGTTTCTTACGGATCTGGTGATCGTTCGTAAGCGTCCCACCAAGCCCCACCTGTTGAAAATATCGTAAATGTCGTAGGCTTGTGCCTATGACACCTAATGACCTGACAATTCTCAAAACCGATACCCTCGGTCGCCGTGAGCCGACCAGCCCGGAACAACGTGATGCGTGGCTGGATGCTTTTGAACAAACCAGTATGAGCGGAGCCGCTTTTGCTCGGCTCCATGGCATTCGCTACACCACCTTCGCCCATTGGCGACAGATGCGTCGGCGCCAACGACAAGCTACCGAAAATAAGTCCGCGACCTTTTTCGAGGAGGTTGAGGTTCGCTGTCCTGATTCCGATCCTGTCGGGTTGAGCATCTCTCTGCCAGGTGGTGCCAGCGTCACAGTCACCCGGCCGGAGCAATTCCCCCTGGTTGCAGCCCTGCTGAAATACCTGGACTGCACATGCTAAGCTTTGCCGGCGCCCTTAAGGTTTTTGTGGCCCTTGAACCGCAAGACATGCGCAAAAGTTTTAACGGGCTGGCCGCTGTTGTTCAGGAACATCTCGGTAGCGATCCTTACCAAGGGGCCCTTTATCTCTTCACCAACAAACGGCATGATCGCCTCAAGCTCCTGTTCTGGGATGGCACCGGATTATGGGTTGCGGCCAAACGCCTTGAACAGGGACGTTTCAGTTGGCCACGATCATCGCAGGCCGGTCAAAAACGGCTGTCTCTCACGCCGGAAGCATTGACGTTACTGACAGACGGCATCGATCTCAAGGGAGCCAGAATGCGCCCCTGGTATGAACGCGAATAAGTCGTCATGTGTCGACTTTTTTCTTCCGTAACCCTCTGAAATCATGTATCTTTAGGCCATGAGTAAAAAACCCCGCCCAAAGGACGGGGCTTTAAAGGCGCCCCCTGAGGGGGCGTTGCCGGCAGCCCCCAAAGAGGGCAGCCGGAGCGTCGTTCCCTTGTCCTGTTGGGTTAAAATTTAAGTTGTTGCTGTTCTATCTTCTTTTCGTGCGCCTCTTGATACCGCACGTAGCGTCTGATCATCTCAGTATCCAAACCGACGGTATCAACGCAGTAGCCGGGCGCCCAGAAATGATTCCCCCAGTAGCGATTCTTTCGCAATTTGGGATGGTTCTTTAAAATTCGTATCGCTGATCGTCCTTTCAGGCGCCCCATCAACTCTGAAATGGCTACCTTCGGCGGCACCATGATGATCAGATGGACGTGGTCTTTCTGGATATTCAGCTCGACGATCTCACAGTGACTTTGCCCACTGAAGATCCGTATACATGCTCGTACTTCCTGAGCCAGTTCGCCTTCCAATATTCGGAAGCGATATTTCGGGACCCAGACAATGTGGTACTGACAGTGCCAGATGGCATGTGTTAATTTTCGAAAACGGCTCATGGCTTTCCTTTCTGTTCAGTTAGTTGCGGGAACAACTTCTGAATATGGACTGCCATGAGCCCTTCTGGCAAAGCCGAAGGACTCTGACCCCGCCCAAAGGACGGGGGTTTCTACTTCACACTAAATCAGAAATCATAGCCCGTAAAGATAGAGAGCTTGAGCAGCTGCGCGAAGAGAATCGGCTGCTGCGCTTAAAGGTCGATGCCCTTGTCCGCCGAGTGTTCGGCGGCGGACAGAGTGAAAAACTGTTCGGCGATCAGCTGAGCATGTTTGAGGATCAAACGCCGGGGCAGTCTGAGGCTTGCGTTGAACTGCCGACAGAAACGCAAGCCTTAAAAAAAGCGCGTAAGCGCCAACCCCGTCGGCCACGCTACCCAGAAGATCTTCCCGTCATTGAAGACATCCTCGATCCTGAGCCCGTCAAAGCCAATCCTTCGCTCTACCGCCATATCGGCGAAGAAGTCAGCGAGCAGCTCGATTATGAACCGGGGCGTTTCCTTCTGCGCAGACAAATTCGTCGCACCTGGGTGAAACGCAACGCTCCCGATGCCGCACCGATTACAGCTGTGCTGCCGCCGAAACTTCTTGACCGCGGCCTTCTGGCTCCGGGTCTGCTGGCTCATATCGTCGTCGGCAAATACGCCGATCATCTGCCGCTCTACCGACAGGAGCAGATCTTCAAGCAGCGCTACGATGTCCATCTGGGGCGCAATACCCTGTGCCGCGCCGTTGAACTTGTCGCCAACTGGTTGCAACCTGTTACCAGGCGCATGTTTGAAGATCAGCTGGCTGGCGGCTACGTTCAGCTTGACGAAACACCAGTACGCTACCTTGCTCCGGGGCAAGGCAGAACCCCTAAAGGCTACCTGTGGGTGAGCAACGCCCCGCGTGGAGACACGGTCTTTCACTGGGCGGCCGGACGCGGCTACGCACAGCTGCAGCGCTGGTTGCCCGCCGACTTCAACTGCATCATCCAGACCGACGAATACAAGCCTTACAACAAGCTCGCAAGCGACTTCGGGTGTAAAGCTCACGCGCACTGCTGGGCACACGTCCGCCGCCGTTTCTATCAGGCGCTCGAAGCGGGAGAGCATCTTGTACGCAACCGCTGGATTCTGCATCAGATCGGCCTGCTTTATCTGATCGAAAAGAAGCTGCGCGAACAAGAAACCACACCTGTGCTGCGCGCCGCCGTACGCTCATGGCAGAGTCGCCCGATTCTTGATCGCCTCTTTACCGCCCTTGAGCAGATGCTCGAAAGCGGCAGATACAAGCCGAAGTCACTGACCGGCACCGCCATCGCCTACGCCCTGCGTCAACGCGATGGCCTGCAGGTCTATGTTAAACACGGCCAGGTCGAAATCGACAACAACCTGATCGAGAACGCGATTCGTCCCGCAGCACTCGGACGCAAGAACTGGCTGTTCATCGGCGACGAAGACGCCGGATGGCGAAGTGCCGTCATTTACACCATCCTGCAGAGCTGCAAGACACACGGCATCGATCCCTATAGCTACCTCAAAGACGTCCTCGAACGCCTTCCCCACATGAAAATCCAGGAGATAGGCCAAGTCACACCCGCCGCCTGGAGCAAAGCCAAATCAATCAAACGTGCGTCGTAAACGTTGTAGGTCTAAGCCTACGACGGCTACAATTTGCTGCCCTTGCAAGAGGTGCGCTGTGGAACGCTTACGATCGTTCTCTCCCTTGCGATCTTCCTCACGATGAACCGTCAGCATATGGCGCACCGCCTTGGCGATCAAACCCAGGTCATCGTAGATCATCAGCACCTGATGAAACAGCTTGGCGATCTCGTCACTGGAACCGGAGATGAAATCGGCGATCGTGGTGAAGTCGGTACGGAAATCCGCGGAGAGTGCCATGAAAAGAACATTTTCCCGGCACAGCGCCTCATTTTGTTAACCCTTGCTGGAGCAAGACAGAAGGTCGATTAAGGGCTCATATTTTCTAATCAAACGATGAGATGCATTGGCTTTTGATTTGACTATTTCAAGTTCTTTAAAGCAAGTGGCTATATCAAGTTCTTGATCTAGGTAGCATATTTTCATTTGATTTGGGTCGAAGCGCTTCAATACGAGTCCAGTAGGCGGCTCATGGCGTGTGAGATGTATCCAAGTAAAATCACCTGATGGTTGTTCTCTAAACAAACGATCAAGTCTTTCATCTATATGTTCAAATGAATTTCTTACACCTAATGAATGTAAAGTTGGAAGATTATCAATTTTCAATAGTTTCCGTAGTGCGCAACTTCTTTTTGAATGAAAATTTTCCGTTGAGCCATTTGTTCCCTTTGGTTTATTTGTGTCGATTCCTGAAAATATTATTTTGGATACAATACTTGTTGCACTAAGGAATGCTGAACAATCAGCAAATATTTCAACGGCAGTTTGAGAGTGCGGCCAGGTCGAGTTGAAGTCTCGTTCAATATCGATACGAGATTGTTCTTTAAGGCGTTTATAGGCATATTCTGCAACCTGACATTGAATTACCAATTCCCACAGGTACAGTGAGGCGACAGCGTTTTCTCCATGGATTCGAAATGTAAGCATATTATGCCTAAGGGCTAACGGCTGACGTCAGCGCGTTTGCAGAACGCGAAGCGTGTAGCAAATCCGCTGGACGCTCTGGTTGGCAGTTCACAATTTGAAGTAGGCAAAGACCTTATCTAGTAACGAAATGGCAGCCTTGGCCTCGCTCTGTGCTTTCCGGATTTCTCCGTTGTCAATGTGCGCCTTCTCATGCACCACCTCGCGTCTCACCTTCCTAAAGTGGGTACACAGTTCCAAGATTTCCTCATCGTCGCAGCCCAGGAGGCGCAACTTGTCTTCGTAGGTCTTCCTGTCGTGGGTTTTGTATGCCTTTATGCCTTGTTGCTCCACAATAAGAAGGTGCAACACTGCTTCGAGACAGACGCCGACAAAGGCGAGGACGACAAGGGCGTTCTTAAAACTTTTTTGCTCCGGGTCAAATGTCAGAATCCAACCCGGGGGCCCATCTGGCTGCGGTCGTCTGCCAGAACTCATTTGACCCTGCATGAGTTGAAAAGCTTCGGTGGCAATCTGCCGGAAGACCCGCACGTTCGAGATGACAAGTTTCTCGCTCATCCCACGATTGCCCATGCCTTTCTCATCTCATCACCTGCCAACGGTAAATGGGCAGATTTGTATAAAACAGTAAATAAAGACACAAAACTGTCTGCCTATATCAATATTGAATCTTTATTCAATTTGGATAAGTGGCTAGTATATCAAATACTATTCAGTTTATTGAAAATTTTCTATCAATAATAGACGGATCTGCCTAAATGGGCTTTAAGTTCCCATGAGGAGGCACATTTCAAAACTTAGGATTTATGAGATTCTGACAAGGGATCAGGAACTCAGGTGCCATCAGTTTCAAATGTCCTATCAAATCCCCGCTCTCGAAACATCTAAGGAAATCTGAAACGAGTATCAGCTACTTTTGATCTTAATAAAAATTGCCAATGTCTGTTTGTTCAGATCTAATTTTTTACAAATAAGTCTCAGGCTGTCAACTTTAACTGTATGTCTTGTCATATTTGTTATTTCAATTGGCTACTCTGTCAAAAGGGTTAATTCATCATTCTTGGAATCAACCCTTTTGACAGTTATAGCGACAATTGTGAAATCTTAGCTATTTATCGGCCTCAATTTGTCATAATTTTTAATTCGTTGGCCGATGACCTCGCTGCTCTCCAATCTCCGTGAACACCTTCAAATAACCCCTCTCAATGACGATCAGGTTCAAGTTAGCTTTGTCCTGCCGTCTGATCTGCTGTTCGACTATCTCCAAGTCCTCGACTCCTTAACCGGTCTCGTCAAAACCGTTCGTAGCAAAGTCAGGCATGCCAAGTACAGCGATTCCTCTGCCGACTCCTTCTCAACACAAGCCCGCGATCGCTTCTATGAGCGCGTGGTCACTCTGTATGACCTCTACCTGGTTCAGGGCTTAAAACGTACCGCCGCAATTAAACGAATCTCTGCTGAACTCCGTGTCGTGAATCATCCCTGGGCCTCTGTTGATTTGGTTCGTACAGCCTTGAATGCTGCTGGTCGACCGGGTCGGCAACGGGTGCAGCCGTGATTATGAGCGGCCTGAAAGTTGATTCGGTCGAACTATCCGACCTGGCCGGCTGTACTCGCCCCTGCGAGTCAGAGGACGTTAGCTAAGAGTCGCTTCCCGGTGGGGTCTGCTCGCGGCCGAAGAAAGGAACTTTATGACTAAATAGAAAAAAACTTGAAGGCGTCCCTTCTGCAGCAACAAACATTATGACAATCGGTTCTATGAAAGCAGTCACCGTGTTCACTTTCTACGATCGATTCAGCGAAGCGTTAATTAGGAGTGATCAAGCACCTCCCGCACTTTAGCCATCAGTGTGTCAAGTGAAAAAGGTTTCTGGAGAAATTGAACCCCTTCTTCAATAACGCCTTTCGTGGAGATCATGTCTGCCGTATAGCCGGACATAAATAGAGTCTTGATCCCAGGTTGAAGATCTTTCAACTTTTCAGACAATTGCTTACCATTCATTGATGGCATTATCATATCGGTAATCAGCAGCTGAATCGGACCAGAATGTTCTTCTGCGATAGTGAGAGCAAGACTTGGCGTTGCAGCTTCCAAAACCGTGTAGCCACTTTCTTCAAGCATGGCCTTCTGAAGCGGCAGGAGCATAAGATCGTCTTCAACAAGTAGAATTGATTCATTGCCGTGGTGGATAGCTTTATCTTCCAGCTCCCTAGCAGCTTGTGGGGTTAAGTCCACCCGAGGCAGATAGATATTAAAGATCGTCCCCATTCCAGGTTCGCTTGTGAATGTAATAAAGCCATTGTTCTGCTTGACGGCTCCATAAACCGTTGCCAATCCCAGACCGGTTCCGGAACCAATGTCTTTGGTCGTATAGAATGGCTCAAAGATATGGGCCTGAACATTTTTGTCTATTCCGCATCCGTCATCGCTAACAGAAAGACAGACATAATCGCCGGGCAGGACTTCGAATGGTTGAGAAGTACAAAATTTATCGTCGAATGGAATGTTCCTCGTCTTGATGGTTATCTTGCCTGTATCGGAGATCGCATCACGGGCATTGACACAGAGATTTGCGAGAATTTGATCAATCTGCGATGGATCGACCTCGACCGGCCAGAGATCCTGCGCCGGGCTCCAGAATAGGTCTATCTCTTCGCCGATGAGTCGCTGAAGCATCTTGAACATTGTCCCGACAATCTCATTCAGATCAAGGATTTTGGGCGAAATAACCTGTTTACGGGCAAAAGTCAGTAACTGCCGGGTTAGATCGGCGGAACGTTTGGCGGCATCACGAATTGCCTCCAAGTCAGCTAAGCATGGTTTGGAAGAGTTTAACTTTTTAATGGCCAGTTCCGTATGGCCTAAAATGACTCCCAGCATGTTGTTAAAATCGTGGGCAATGCCACCTGCAAGTTGACCTATCGATTCAATTTTCTGAGCCTGTTGTAGTTGTTCTTCAAGCCTTGCCTTCTCTTCCTCTTTTTTCTTCTGACTGCTGATGTCTTCATCGATGCCCAGCATACCGATGACCTTTTTATCCTTATCGTATAATGGAACCTTGGAAGTCCGGACCCAGGTCATTTGTCCTTCAGGGGTTGCTAATGATTGTTCAATACCAAGCTTTGTCGCCTCGCTATCCATGATCACTTTGTCATCGGCACGGAAGGCCTCAGCTTGATTTTTCCAGCACATCTGGAAATCATTTTTCCCCAGTAAATCTTCGGGTTTCGAAAAGCCCGAAGAATGCGCAAAAGCCGTGTTGCAACCGAGATAATTCGAATCCCTATTCTTCCAGAAAACTCGGATGGGGATATTTTCCAGAACACTCTGTAACAGGCTCCTCGATTCGCGCAGTGCTTCTTCTGCCTGCTTCTTCTCAGATATGTCCCGGGCGGCAGCATAAGCAATGCCGTCTTCCTTGCTGAAGGAAACTCGCCAGGAGAGCCACTTTACCGAATCATCTTTACAGAGATAGCGGTTCTCGAAATTCGCGGAATAGCCAATTCGTTTTTGCTCTTCAATTTCGTCAAGAGTTGATTGTTTATCGTCGGGATGAATAAATTCAATAATATCTTTTGACAGCAGTTCCGATTCTGAATAGCCAAGCACCTCTGTAAAAGCGGGGTTTATCTTCATGAACCTACCGTTAGGATTAGCCATACACATCAGGTCGGTTGACGTCTGAAAGAATTTAAAGAATTGCTCTCGTTCCTTCTCAGCTTGTTTGTGTTTGGTGATATCAGTGAGTGTGCCGGAGATAGCAACGGTCCGACCATTTTCGATGATTGGTGCTTCGTTAACTTCAACCCATATCTTGCGGCCCTTTTTCCCAATGCACTCAAGTTGGTAAGGCGGCTGTCGTTTGCCAGTATCGATGGCTCTCTGGGTCGTTAAAAAACCTTCCTGATTCGCGGGGTGGTCCGTCAAAAATTCCGGCCATCGAATCATCGCATCTTCGGGTTCACAATCAAAAAATTCACGTGATTGTGGGCTTACATAAGTGAGAACATGATCCGCAGTATGCATGTAAAAGAGATTTGTACTATTTTCGACAGTGAGCCGTAGCTTTAGCTCTGCCTTCCTCAGGCTCTCTTCTGCTTGCTTGCGTGCTGTGATGTCCTGCAGAGATCCGGTCCAGATCACGTCGCCGCTTGGGAGGACCCTCGGCAGTGACTCAAATCGTACCCAACGGATATTTCCATTTATGATGAGGCGACCTTCCCAGTAGAATTTGTTAAGGTTGGTATTGGCGACCTCATTCCCTTCGGCAAAATCTGCTTTATCCTCTGGATGTATTAAGTCGTTCAGGAGGCCTGAATTGTTGAGGCATATTTCTTTACTGACACCGAGTATCTCGCAAAAACGATCATTTAATACTTCAATTTCATAGGGTGCATTCTTTGAACTGAGCCAGGCTTCATTCGTCCAGGTTGCCAGTGGGAATATACGGACGCGGTATATGCCAATTGGCTGAGAATCTATAAGATCGCGGTAAAGCTCACGCTCATGCTTTATCAAATCCTGAGAGTGCTTGAGTTCGGTGACATCATGAACGACCGAGTACAGATATTCCCTTGATTCAAAAACAATCTTCGATGAATGGACTTCTACTTTTCGTAAATCACCGTTTGCAAGCTTGTGGGGAAATATGAAACTATTTTTTCTGGTTTCGAGCGCATGATTCATTTCATGCTTGATTTCTTCAGAGGAAAGCTGGTTGATCTCGCTGATATTCATACGTGTCAGCGCGCCGTCAGGGTAACCATAAAAGGCTTCTGCGGCCTTGTTGGCATACACGATTTCTCCGCTATCGGGAGTAATAATCATCATTACGGCACTATGGTTATTGATCATAGCCCGAAACAGGCTGTCGTGATTAAGTAGGTCGGCCATCTTTGAATCGTGAACTCCCTTGCCAACAAACAGTTGAAAACTTGAGACTGGTCTAGGAATCACCCGGTTACCACGAGACCATCAGCAGCGGTTTCTTCTATTCATGCACGCCTCCTGGAAGGCGATACAAATAAGACGTTACCAATGTAGCTCAGCCGCAAAGCTAAGTCAAAGAACAGTCGGTGTCTAGCAAATATCCAAAGGAATAAAAAAAACGGCGAATCTCCTTTTGCGGAAACTCGCCGTTTTTCTTTTTTATGGTCGGGATGAGAGGATTTGAACCTCCGGCCCCTTGACCCCCAGTCAAGTGCGCTACCAGACTGCGCCACATCCCGTCAAATTTGACAGCGCCGCGAATTATGTTTTATTCAACCTCAGTTGTCAAGGATAAATCCTTGATTATTTTCGCCGATCAAAAACCCGGCAGGCTTTTCCTTCATGGCGTTTGATCTTAGCGGGTTCCACCAGTTTGACCTTGGCGCTGACACCCAGCACCGACGCCAGTTTTTTTTCCGCCTGTTCGATGAAGGAACGCTGCTGTTTCATCTCATCAAAAAAGATCTTCTCGTTGACTTCAACCTGCACTTCCAGGGAATCCACGTTGTTGACCCGGTCGATAATCAGCTGATAATGGGGTTCGCATCCTTCGATCTGGAATAGAATCTCTTCGATCTGGGTCGGGAAAACGTTGACTCCTTTGATAATTAACATATCGTCGCTACGTCCGCGAGTCTTTTCCATGCGCGCCATAGTTCGGCCGCAGGAGCATGTTTCATAGTTGAGTCGGGTGATATCCCGGGTGCGATAGCGGATCATCGGAAAGGCTTGTTTGGTCAGGCTGGTAATGACCAGTTCGCCGACGGAGCCTTCCGGAAGCACCTCACCGGTGTCCGGATCGATGATCTCGGCCAGGAAATGATCCTCAGCCAGGTGCATTCCGGATTTATGCAGACACTCCCCGGCAACTCCCGGTCCCATAATCTCCGACAATCCATAATTGTCTGTCGCAATAATGCCGAGCCGGTTTTCAAGCTCGTTGCGCATTTGTTCACTCCAGGGTTCGGCCCCGAAAAGGCCCACCCGCAGAGCCAGGGAATGCGGGTCTATCCCCTGCTTTTCCATCCGGTCGGCCAGGGTCAGCCCGTAAGATGGCGTACAGACCAACGCTGACGATCGATAATCCTGCATGATCATCAATTGTTTGTCGGTATTGCCGCCGGACATGGGAATAACCGATGCGCCGATAGCTTCCGAACCGTAGTGCAGACCAAAAGCGCCGGTGAACAGCCCATAGCCAAAAGCGATATGGACAATATCCTCGTCGGTAACCCCGGCAGCAGTCATGAACCGGGCCACCAGTTCGGTCCAGGTCTGGATGTCCTGCTTGGTGTAGCCGACTACGGTGGGCTTGCCGGTTGTGCCGGAGGAGGAATGAATCCTCACAACATTGCGCATGGGCACAGCAAACATACCGTAAGGATAGTTCAGTCGCAGGTCGTCCTTGGTCGTGAACGGCAATTGGTGCAAATCCTCCAGAGTTTTGAGATCCTGGGGAGCGAAACCAACCTCCCTGAATTTGCCCTGATAGCAGGGAACATTTTCACTGACCAGATGCAAAGTGGTTTGCAGGCGTTGCAGCTGCAGCGCCAGGAGCTGCTCCCTGGGCTGGCATTCTGCGCTGGGATTCCAGATTTTTGGGTCGCGATTCATGGTTGAAGTAATACCTTAGAAAATATTCCAATACTCTGAAATAACAACTAGATTGAAGTGATTGTGCTCCCCTTGAGAATGGTGATCCCGTTCTCAGCAAGAACCCGAATCGCTTCATCTGTATCATCGAAACGGAAGATAATCACTGCGTTGTCGCCAGACCGTTCGACAAACGCATACATATATTCGACATTGACATTATTTTGATCAAGGATATGCAGAATAGAGGACAGCCCACCGGGACTATCCGGCACCGCCACTCCGATGACTTCGGTCTTGCTGACCGTAAATTTGTGTTCGCGCAAAACCTGCAGGGCCTTCTCACTGTCGTCGACGATCAGCCGCAGAATACCGAAATCAGAGGTGTCCGCCAGCGACAAGGCGCGGATATTGACCCCGGAATCACCAAGAATGCCTGATACTTCGGCGAGTCGCCCCGATTTGTTTTCGATAAAGATCGAAATTTGTTCAACTTTCATTGAAAACTCCTTTGCTGAGCAGCTGGTCAGGATTCTTTCTGGCGGTTATCGATGACCCGAACGGCTTTTCCTTCGCTCCGGGCGATAGTTTTCGGTTCAACCAGCCGGACATTGCAAGTCACGCCGAGCAGGTCTTTGATCTCTTTACGGATTCGCTGGGACAACCCCTGGAGCTCCTTGATTTCGTCAGAGAAACTCTGCTCATTGACTTCCACCTGAACCTCAAGGGTATCCAGGGTGCCATCGCGGTCGACAATCAGCTGATAGTGAGGCTCGACCTCTTTGATGTTAAACAGCACTGATTCGATCTGGCTCGGGAAAACATTGACTCCGCGGATAATCAGCATGTCGTCGCTGCGGCCGCTGAGCCGCTCGATCCGACTGTGAGTCCGCCCGCAGATGCAAGGTTCTTTGCTGAGCCGGGTAATATCCCTGGTGCGATAACGAATCAGCGGAATCCCCTCCTTGGTAATGGTGGTGATAACGAGCTCCCCCTTTTCACCCTCGGGAAGCACTTCGCCGGTCTCTGGATTGATAATTTCCGGGATGAAATGATCCTCCCAGATATGCAGACCGTGTTGGGCTTCAACACATTCAATACCGACGCCAGGTCCGAGAATTTCCGAGAGGCCGTATATGTCGATGGCCTTGATGTTCAGTTTGGCTTCAATCTCCAGGCGCATCTTTTCGCTCCAGGGTTCGGCACCGAAAATGCCGACCTTCAGGCTCAAATTGCGAATGTCGATCCCCTCCTCTGCCGCAACTTCGGCCAGAAACAGGCTGTAGGACGGGGTACAGGTCAGCACAGTGGAGCCGAAATCCTGCATGATCATCAACTGTTTTTTGGTGTTGCCGCCGGACATGGGAATGACCGAGGCTCCGACCCGCTCTGCACCATAATGGGCACCGAGGCCGCCGGTAAACAGCCCGTAACCGTAAGCATTGTGAATCACATCACCCTTGTGGGCCCCGGCAGCCACAAAGGACCGGGCCATCAGTTCGGTCCAGGTCTCGATGTCTCGGCGGGTATAGCCGACCACCGTAGGCTTGCCGGTGGTTCCGGACGAGGCGTGAATGCGCACAATCTGTTCAAGAGGCACGGCAAACAGCCCATATGGGTAGTTGTCCCGCATATCCTGTTTGAGGGTAAAGGGCAGCCGTTGCAAATCATCAAGCTTCTTGATATCGGCAGGTTTGATGCCAAGCTTGTCTAAAGCATTTTTATAAAAGGGAACAGTCGCATAAACACGGGCCACGGTCTGTTGCAGGCGTTTCAGCTGCAACGATTCAATGGCTTCGCGTGGCAGTGTTTCGAATTCATCATTCCAGATCATGGCTCATACCTCCCGGGGAAAATTTAATGCTCGCCACAGCCCAGAGCGAATGCTTTCAGGTTAACTTCGAGCAGGCGTTCCGGAATCATTTTCCGCAGCGCAGTCTGCCAAAGCTGCGGATCGAAATCGAGAGTTTGCGACAGGGCTCCCAACAAAACGGTATTGACCGTTTTCGAATTACCGGCCGCCAGGGCGAGTTCAAGTCCGTTGACGACTGTTGTGGCGGGATGCTGACGACGGATGGTTTCCGCCAAATCGGCCGGATACGGCTGTTTACCCAGGGCAACGGAGGGAGGGGCAATTTTCCAGTCATTCATGACCACCCGTCCGTTTGGCCTCAACAGTGGCAGGTAGCGGCAGGTCTCCAGCATCTCAAAACTGAACAGAATGTCGACCTCCCCTTCGGGAATGATCGAGGAATACACCTTTTCGCCATAACGGACATGGGAAACAACGCTCCCACCGCGTTGGGACATGCCATGAATCTCATTCTTCTTAACGTCAAGCCCGGCGAGCAGCACGACTTCGGAAAGAACTTCACTGGCCAGAAGAATACCCTGTCCGCCGACGCCGGCCAGTAAAATGTTAGTGGTTTTACTCATGATTGGTCACCATATTCCTGGAAAGCGCCAAAGCCGCAGGTCTGCTGGCAAACCTTGCAGCCGACGCAAATGATTTTGTCGATATTCGATTTTTTCTTATCGCTATCCCAGGTGATGGCCGGACAGCCCAACCGCAGGCAGGCTTGGCAGCCTGTGCATTTATCATGATCCACATACAGCGGAGAGCGGCGCTCCAGATTGTCGCGGGGGACCAATACGCACGGACGTGACGAGATAATGACCGAAACTTCGGGGCGAGCCATCTCCTCGCGGATCGTTTTCCGGGTCAGGGAAATATTGTAAGGATCGATAATGCGGATATTTTTGACACCCACGGCACGGCACAACTGCTCCAGGTCGACCTGGTAGGTCGGCTGCTCGCTCAAAGTGTAGCCGGACGCCGGATTTTCCTGGCGACCGGTCATGGCCGTGATCCGGTTATCAAGGATGATCACCGTGGCGGTCGACTGGTTGTACACCATATCCATCAGACCGTTGATGCCGGTGTGAAGGAAGGTCGAATCGCCGATCACCGCAACGACCTTACGCTGCTCTTCGGCGGACAGAACCTTGCTGATACCCGTGGCATTGCCGATGCTGGCGCCCATGCAGACACAGGTATCCATGGCTGAGAGGGGCGGCATGAAACCGAGGGTGTAACAACCGATATCCCCGGTAACATAAGCTTTGGCCCGGTTC
Source organism: Pelobacter seleniigenes DSM 18267 (assembly GCF_000711225.1). Lineage (NCBI taxonomy): Bacteria > Pseudomonadati > Thermodesulfobacteriota > Desulfuromonadia > Desulfuromonadales > Desulfuromonadaceae > Pelobacter > Pelobacter seleniigenes. Next base: position 383,050 of record NZ_JOMG01000005.1, on the reverse strand, counting down.
AATTCCATGAAGATGCCACGGTGTGGGCACCCCGGGCACATGTTCGGCGGCCGCTGGGGTAATTCGGCAGAGGTGTCTTCGGTCGGCACCGAACCGCCGAAAAGTCCCTGTTGCAGACGACCAGGCGTCAATTCTCCGCACAGGGAGAGTTTCTCCTTGCCGACCACCTTAATTCCCATGGCCCTGACCTGCTCTTCGATAAACGGGTCCAACTCTTCGATGACATAAAGAGTCTGGTGGTTTCTGGCCGCAAAGTCTCTGATCAGCTGTTTTGGCAGCGGGTAAACCATACCGATTTTAAGAACATCCGCTTCGGGCAGGATCTCTTTCACATATTGATAGGAAACTCCGGAGGTGATGACACCGACCTCCCCTGCCCCGTCTTCGATGCGGTTGAACGGTTGGCTGCAGGACCATTCTTCCAGGTCCTTGATGCGCTGTTCCACCACCACATGCCTTTTCCGGGCATTCCCCGGCAACATGACCAGCTTGGCGGGGTCGCGACTCAATTTTGGCTGGGGAATCTCCTTTGGCCGTTCAGCAATGTTGACCACTGATTTCGAATGGGAAATCCGTGTGGTACTGCGTAAAAAAACCGGGGTGTCGAACTGCTCACTAACCGCAAACGCCAGCTTGGTATAGTCGAGTGCCTCCTGGCTATCACTCGGTTCGAACATCGGCACCTTGGCAAATTTGGCGAAATTGCGGTTGTCCTGTTCGTTCTGAGAGGAGTGCAGCTCAGGGTCATCAGCAGTCACCAGAACCAATCCTCCTCTGACCCCGGTATAGGACAGGGTGAACAGAGGGTCGGCTGCGACATTGACCCCGACATGCTTCATGGTCACAATCGCGCGAGCGCCACCGAAACTTGCACCGATACCGACTTCGAGGGCGACCTTCTCATTGGGAGCCCAAGAAGCGTCTATCTCTTTGTAACGGGTTATATTTTCAAGTATTTCCGTACTAGGGGTGCCTGGGTAAGCACAAGCCACCAGCACCCCAGCTTCATAAGAAGCACGCGCTATGGCCTCGTTACCAGAAAGCAGAACTTTAGCGTCCATGTCATTCCTTAAAAAAGCAAAAGTTAACAGAGCGGCAAGAAAGGAAAGCCCCCGGAATAATAGAAAATCGTTTTGATTGTGTCAATCGTACAGGTTGCTTGAACCTGCATTCGGTGGGCAGGGAAAAAGGTTTACGGAGAGAAGAAGGACCAGGATATTCAGAGGTTGAGCAGGATCCCCTCCAGCAGTCCGGAATCGGATATTTTCAGGTCGTTCTGAGAAAATTTTTGGCTCAGACAGAGCAGAATTTCGATGCCGGGAATGATCAGGTCGCCGCGGCCGGCTTCCATGCCCTGGAGCGCTTCCCGTTCAGCAATACTCAATGATTCAAGTTTTATCTTAAGATCTTTTAGCCAATTCGCTGAGATTGAATGATTGTTGATTTTATCAACAGCATAGACTTCAAGCTCTAGATGGATTGCCGCCAGGGTGGTCACAGTCCCTGCGGTACCGATCAGCTGGAATGAATAGGACAACAGTTGTTGTGCTTTGAGAAGACAGTAAAAATCATCAAAAGCCTTTGCAATCAGCTCTTGCCGAGCTGCAGCGGAGGCACTCTCTTCACAAAGCCGCACCACACCTAGTGGATAACTTTTCTGGCAAACTGTACGGCCGTCGATGACACAGATAAGTTCGGTGCTGCCACCACCGATATCAATAATGATGGCAGCCTGCGGCAGTGGCGAAATAACCGACAGGACGCCGGCCGTGGTCAGTTGGGCTTCCTCTTCTCCGGAAATTATTTCCAGGTTAAGCCCGGCTTCTGCTGACACCAGATCAAGGAACTGCTGACGGTTCATTGCTCTCCGGAGGGCTTCGGTAGCCACCGCCCGGTAATTTTTGACCTGCCGCTCTTCCAGGGTTGATTGAAAATATTTTAAAGCTTCCAAGGTCCGTTGCATGCTGGCAACGGTCAATCCGGCGGTGTCGGTCAGCCCTCCGGAAAGCCTGGTGACACGGCGTAAATAGAGGTCTGTAGTGCACTGTCCCTGAGCGCCTGAGCTAATCAGCAACCTGACCGTATTGCTGCCGACATCGATGGCTGCCTGCATCTATTTTTTCCCCTGGATCGCTTCGGAGACATTAAACGTATGGTCACCGATCTTTTCAAAACTGTGCAACATATCGATATAGACAAGTCCGGGTTGGACGGCACATTCACCGGTATTGAGGCGAGCGATGTGATTCATCCGCAACCGTTCCTCCAGCTCATCGATGGCATCCTCGTATTCAATCGATTTCTCGGCGATATTTTTTTCTACCTTATCCATGGCAGCAATGATAAAGGCAAGAAATTCAAGGGCTTTCTCTGACAGAACGGCCATTTCAGTTTCGCCAAGGTGGGAAAAATTGATTTTCTCTTCGATTTTACGGGTGCCGAGTTCCCAGAGATTCTCACAATGATCGCCGATCCGTTCAAGATCGTTGACCATGTTCATCAATGAACCGATCGCTTCCGAAGTGTCGCTTGAAATGGATTTTTGAGACAATTTGACCAAGAACGCCATGACCTCTTTCTGCAGGATATCAACCAGGTCCTCTTTCTTCTCCAAATTGCGGATATGTTTGTAATCACCATCTTCCAGAAACTGAATGGTCTCGTCAACCATCTCCTGAACAATCTGGGCCATCCTTTTGGTTTCGCGGCGGGCTTGCCCGATTGCGACCGGCGGTGTGTTCAGTACGCGATCATCAATGAATTTGACCTGAAACGTTTCCAAGTCTTCCTCACCGCGAATCGTCAAAGTGGACAGTTTGGCAAGTAGCCCGATCAAGGGCAGGAAAATCAGGGTATTGATTACGTTAAACAGGGTATGGGCGTTGGCAATATGACGGGCGATATATGGCTTGTCTCCAATTGCTCCGGCAAAGCTCTGGGCCTGGGCCTGAGTCTGAATGATAAAATCAGGGTTGCCCGGGGTGATTGCCATGACGACTTTAAGAAACACCGGAAACAGAATGAGGATATACAAAACACCGAGGGCATTGAACAGAAAGTGGGAAAAGGCGGTTCTTTTGGCGGCCAGGTTGGTGCCGATAGCAGCCAGGTTGGCAGTAATTGTGGTGCCGATGTTTTCTCCGAGGATCAAGGCGACGCTGGCTTCGAATGAAATTAATCCGGAACTGGCCAAGGCAAGGGTAATCCCAATCGTGGCGCTGCTGCTCTGGACAACCACAGTCAATAGCGCACCAATCAGCACACCCAGCAGTTTATGATCGCCGACATAAAGGAACAGCTGCCGAAAATCATCGCTGGCCTTAAGCGGGTCAAAAGCCATTTTCATGGTGGACAGGCCAAAAAACAGTAGACCGAAACCAAGAATAATTTCACCGATGTAGCTATACTGCTTGTTGCGACTGAATAATTTAAGCCCAGCACCCAGGCCAATAGCGGGAAGAGCAAACTTGGTAATCTTGAAGGCGATCAATTGAGCGGTTATGGTCGTGCCGATATTGGCACCGAGGACAACCCCGATGGACTGGACCAGCGACAGCAGTCCGGCGTTGACAAAACCGACCACCATGACCGTTGTTGCACTTGAAGACTGGATAATTGCAGTCACGGCGATGCCGACCAGGGCTCCGATCAACCGATTGCTGGTCAGAGCAGACAAAATTTTGCGCATTTTGTCGCCGGCGATTTTCTGCAATCCTTCCGACATGGTTTTCATGCCGAACAGGAACATTCCGAGGCCGCCCAACAATCCAAAAATCAATTGTTGACTGAACAATACCGACATGATCTCTCCGTTCGTCCATTAAAAAAATAACATTCTGCTCATAAAAAAACAGAAGATCGTCATATATAATCTTCTGTTTTCCGCGCGAATACTATAATGCAGGGCTATTTTTCTCAACTAAAAAAGGCCGCCGAAAACAGATCGACGACCTTGGTCAGGGCGGGAATTATTCAGTCACTCAGGAATGAAACCGGCCCTCCAGGAAACAGATTTGATAAAAGTTGCTAACTCGCGCAACTGAAGACAGCGAGTCGCCGAGCTAGTTTTTATCTGGGAACGGCCCTTTTCCGCTGTGGCGGTGTCAATCTGCGAGTTTCTCGTGCGACGTAAAGGACTACGCCTCCACGCAACTTCTTGATTTCCCTGCCACAAAGAAAAATTGCTCGTTTCCAATCTGAAAACTGAGCCGTTGCCTTCGGAGTTTCCGCATGGCAACGGGCTATTTTCTTCGCCCGGAACACGCCATCAGCATGGTTCGGTAATCTTTTTTTGCCTGTCGCATTTTAGCGGTAAAAATCCGCATGATATTGAGGCCAAGCTGCAATGCCAGACGCGGTTTTTCTCCTGCCAGGGCATTGAAATGTTTCCGATTGAGCACATAGAGCAGGGAATCTTCAGCAATCCGGGCGGTTGAGGCACGTTCGCCACCATCGATGACGGCGAGCTCACCAAAAATATCACCGGCTCCGAGTACAATCATAATCTGTTCGTCGGTTTCGGCCAGCATCTGGGAAATCTGAACAGTTCCCGCCTTAATCATATAAAGGGATTCCCCGGGCATGTTTTCAACAAAGACCGTTTTCCCTTCAGGCACTTGTCGAACGGCAAAAATGCCACTGAGGAACTCTATTTCCTTTGCTGCCAGACCATTAAACAGCGGACTATCCGTCAGGTCGGAAAAATCTACAACACTCACGAGAACTTCCTTTCAGTCAATCGATGTCCGCTTCAGTCTTTATAACGTTCGACGTAATCGAGATAATTTGCGGCGGACTGCTTCAATCCGGCAATCTCCTGTTCCGACAGATGCCGTTTGTATTTCGCCGGTGCTCCCGCAAACAGGGTGCCGGACGGAACATGGGTTCCGGGGACAACCAAAGCCCCGGCAGCAATCATGGCGTCGTCCTCAATGAGCGCATCGTCCATCACAATGGCACCCATACCGATCAGACAACGGTTGCCGATCCGGCAACCGTGCAGAGTGACATTGTGACCGATTGTGACGTCGTCACCAACGATGGTCGGATGGGTGTCATAGGTCACATGAATCACGGTGCCATCCTGAACGTTGGTCCGAGCACCTATTTTTATATAATTAACATCTCCTCGAATGACCACGTTGAACCAGATGCTTGAGCCGGCGCCGATTTCAACGGAGCCGATAATTTCAGCAGATCCGGTCCGAAAAACAGTGTCATCGAGTTTGGGGGTTATTCCTTTGAAAATATGCAGCATTTGTCCACCTTTAAAAAACACAATAAAAAGACCCCCTCACGTGTTCGTGAACGGGTCCTTCAAAAAGCCGTTGTAGAGCATACCCGAATCGGATCAGCTGTCAACACGCTCGCGCAATTCTTTTCCAACCTTGAAGAAAGGCAATTTTTTTTCATCAACCTTGATGATTTCTCCGGTTTTTGGATTGCGTCCCATATAGGCTTTATAGTCCTTGACCATAAAACTGCCGAAACCTCTAATTTCAATACGATCATTGTCGATAAGGGCCTGCGACATTGCATCAAAAATCAGATTGACAATCTGCTCTGACTTTTTGTAGGTCAAGTTTTTTTTGATTGATAATGCCTCTACCAATTCAGACTTGTTCATATTGCCCCCTGAGGCTTGAGCCGTAAATGAGTTCGCAATTTTAGGATATTTTAGAGACTATACAACATACTCTTGTCATGTCAACAAGAGTAACATACATTTCAATAAGTTGGCTCGCAAGTCTGAGCGTCAGATAATTGTAAACGGTGACAGAGTCCAGATGACTTTCGCCTCTTCGCTGCCGATATTTTCCCAGCGATGGGGCAGATGCGACTTAAAGCTGATACTATCCCCTTTTTCCAGAATATATTCCTCATCGACAATCGTCATTTTCAGTCGCCCTTCCAGCATGTAAATAAGCTCGTCACCCGGATGATACATGTTTTTCAGGCCGCTTTTCCCGCCCTTCTGTACCGTGCAATAAAATGACATGAATTGCGGATCCCGAAGTCCGGAAGTGAATGATTCAGTATGCATGTTGTGCTCATCATCGTAGACAGTCTTGTCTCTTTGCCCAGGTCGGCTGTGAACCACCTCATGGGAACTGGCGACATCTTCGACAAAATAATTGATGCTTTTATCGAATACTGTTGCCAGACGCATGAGAATTTCAACGGAAGGGATGGTTAAACCGCGTTCAATTCTGGATATCATATTGGATGAGACTTGTGACTTTTCAGCCAGGATCTGAATGGTCATATCTTGCTTCAGCCTGATTTCCTTCAGCTTTTTTCCGACAATCTTTTTGACTTGCATATTGTTCAAGCTCCCTAAAAGAGATGTTGATCAGACATTTGGTGGTGGTGATACGATCCAGAGTATCCGGGATTGCTGCGGACTGTTATTTTTCCAACTGTGCGGAAGGGTTGCTTTAAAGCCGAGGGAGTCCCCTTTTTCAAGGTGATATTCACGCCCCTCGATCTTGAAGTCAATGCTCCCATCGAGAACCATGGCAAACTCTTCGCCGGTATGCACCATGCCACCTTCGCCGCTGTCGCAGTAAGGTTCCAGGGTGTCAATAAAAACCGAGAAGCCCGGATCCCGCAATCCCTTCAGTAGGCTGGTGATCTGATGCTTGTCTTCAAAAAAGAAAATCGGATCGCCACCGCCGGAAGGAGTGTGAATGATCGTACTCCCCTTTTCCGCCTCCTCGACAAAATAGCTCAGGCTCAGGCCTAGAGCATCGGCGAGTTTCATTAGTATTTCGACAGAGGGGATGGTCAGACCTCGCTCGATACGCGAAATCATGTTGGATGAGACGTGTGACATCTCAGCGAGTTCTTGAATTGTTTTGTCTCTTTTTAGCCTGGATGTCTTGAGTTTCCGCCCGATAAGTTTTTTGACCATTTCACAACACTCCATAGTAATTTTAGAATGTCGTTTTACCACTCAGGCTAAAAACTGTCAACTCTATATGAGATAAACAGAGCACCAAATGGTAACTTGATTCAATGATAAGGCTTTTCGACTGAAATTAAAGGAGTTGACTTACTTTTGATCATCCGTTCCCAGTCGCGGCAACCGGCCCTGATGAACAAACTAAGCGAGCCACCATAGCAAGATATCAAACGACATTACAGGTTTCGAAAACGCATTGGAATCGAAATAATCATTTGATGAGGGCAGTGCCATTGAGTATCTAAATACTCTATCCTGACCAGTAAATTCAATGAGTTATAAATTTTCTCCGAAATGAGCTAAAGACGCGACGAGGACCTGTCGAGGTCTGATAAAGGGGCAAATTTATCACTGCGAAATGTCTTCTTATAGAGCGGTTTGCGGCAGCAGATCAAGCAGATCGCGAATGAGGGTGAGCAGTTCCATCGGCTGAATAGGTTTGTTCAAGAGTGGGACCCCTTCCCGGACGAGCCCTTGCTCACGCAGTGAGTCGAACGTATAACCACTCATAAAAACGACCGGGATAGCGGATTTTTTCCGAATTTCCTGAAAAAATTCCGGGCCTTTGATGCCGGGCATAACAACATCGGACAGAACCAGGGCGAGCCTTTCTCTCTCTTTATCGAGAATTGCCAGGGCTGATTCGGCGCAATCACTGTCGATAACCTCATACCCCACTGCGGACAGGATGCTGTGGGTCGATTCGCGCACCAACGGATCATCCTCAACCAGCAGGATGGTTTCCTTTCCACCCGGTAATTGGCCATGCTGATGAACCGGTTGCAGATAAACCTCCCGGTCGGTCAAGGGCAGATAAATCTTGAAGCAGGTTCCCTCATCTTTGCTGCTTTCAGCCAGGATATAACCTTTGTGCTGTTTGACAATGCCCCAGGCCATGGCCAGTCCAAGCCCAGTCCCCTTGCCTGTATCCTTGGTCGTAAAAAACGGATCAAAAATTTTCTGCTGTAAATCTTTAGGAATTCCAATGCCGTTGTCCATGACGCTGACCAGGGCGTAGAGTCCCGGCTCGCCATAGCCGTAGACATCGCAGAAGGCGGAATCAATTTCAGCAATTTCGGTCTTGATAGTCAGTATCCCGCCGTCCGGCATTGCGTCACGAGCATTGGTCGCCAGGTTCAGCAACACCTGCTCGAGTTGAGAAGCGTCCGCCAGGACAACCATTCTGTCTTGTCCAAGAGTCAGAACATGTTGAATTCTTTCTCCAATGACCTGACCAAAAAGATCATGCACTTTGAGAATCAGTTGATTAAGATCGACCGGGGTGGATGGTTCGGATTTTTTACGGCTGTATGCCAGCAGACCATGGGTTAACTTGGAACCGCGCTCTGCGGCCTGGCCAATTTTGCTGATTTTTGAGAGCAGCTTGTCATGATCCGCATACTGTGCTTTGAGCAACCCAACGTAACCCGAAATAACGGTCAGAATATTGTTGAAATCATGGGCAATACCGCCGGTGAGAGTGCCGATCGCTTCCATGCGTTGCGACTGCTGCAGCTGCTTTTCCAAGGTTTTCCTGCGGGAGATGTCAATAAAGGTGACCACGCCGCCGACCAGCTGCTGCTCATGGAACATCGGGTGTCCCCAATATTCGACCGGAATCCTGGACCCGTCGTTACGGTAAAAAAAGCCATCCTCGCTACTGATTTTCTTGCCTTTGACGATGGCCGCAATAAACGGACATTGGACCGGCTGCTCAGCCAATGAATCTCTTTTGCCCGGGGGCTGAATCAGTTTCCAGAAACATTGGCCGACGAGATCGGCCTCTTCATTATGGCCAAGTAACAGTAGCGTTGACGGGTTGCAAAAGGCCACCTTCCCTTCCAGGTCTATCCCAACGATCGCTTCCGCTGTGGAATTGAACAGGGTCCGCAGCATTTCTTCACTATGGGACAATTCCCGGACATAGTGGAGGCGTTCACATTCCGACGCGGCCCGTGAGGCAATAATTGACAGTAACTCCTCGACATGGGCGACCTGCTGCAATGGTTCTTTGGAATATGCGCAGACAGCGCCCAGAATCCGTCCATCGTGTGCCCGCATAGGAAATCCGATGAAACAGGCATTCCCGCACAGCTGAGAAGCGTCTAACGAGGGAAAAAGCAGTCCGGCGTCCCGCGGATAAAAACAGAATTGCCCTTGGAGAAGCTCCGAAAATGGTGAATCGAAAATCGACAGCTGGGAAGGAGTCTGCCATGTCCCGGCAAAATAACTCGCCCTGATCTGTAATTGATTATCATTGAAAACGCCGATACAGGCGCCATCGACATTGAGCCAAAGGCAGAGATTTTTAACAATTTCCTCAAGGCATTCCTGCCCGGTCAGGCCGACCGTACTCCGCACCAGGGCTTTAATGGAATCTTCGTATTTGTTCCTCAGACTGACATCGCGAGCAACAGCCAAATAAACCATTTTGCCATGCAGACTGGCTTGGCGACAACTGATCTCCACATGAGCCCAGGATCCGTCTTTGCCTAGCAGGTCGGTTCGGAAAATTGCCTCTCCTGCGGCCTGTAGTTCATTTAGAATCTGCACAAAAGCATTGCCGTCTTCAAGAGCAGTTCTGTCGATATCAAATGGGCTGAGACGACACAGCTCCTCCTCGTCATAGCCAAGAATGCTGCGTGCCGACCGATTCATTTCGAGATACCTGCCCGGGGTTCCATCCGGCAGACATTCGCAAATCAAAACCAGGTCGGATAATTCCTGGAACAATTGATAATATTGTTGCTCGTTGTCATTGATTGCCATTGAATCCAGTCCGAAAAAAAGAAGGGAAGTATTTGAGTATTTTCGAAGCTGACCGCCTATCAAATTAATACATCTGCCTGTAGATGCAAACACATTTGTTAAACTTTATAGATCAATGCACTGCTGCCCGGGAGAACCTGTCATGGATGCATGTAAATTTTATATTCAGGATCAGCGTATCGCTTATTTTTCCATGGAGATCGGCCTGAGCGCTGAAATTCCAACCTATAGCGGTGGGCTTGGCGTGCTGGCCGGGGATACGATCAAGAGCGCAGCCGATCTGAAGATACCCATGGTCGCGGTAACCCTGCTGTATCGAAAAGGCTATTTCCTGCAGCAATTCGACACCACTGGCTGGCAGCAAGAGTCGGATATCGAATGGTTTCCTGAAAATCACATGGAACTATTGCCACAAAAAGCCATGATTACGATCGAAAATCGCGATGTTAAATTACAGGCTTGGCTGTATCGCGTGAAAAGTCCTACCGGCGGCGAAGTTCCGGTGCTGTTTCTGGATACCGATATTCCCGGGAACGACGACCGGGATCGGGCCATTACCGATCATCTCTACGGCGGTGATAAAACCATGCGCTTAAAACAGGAGATCGTGCTCGGAATCGGTGGCGCGCGGATCTTGAGAACCCTCAATTTTTCCATCAAAAAATATCATATGAACGAAGGGCATGCGAGTCTGCTCACAGTGGAGCTGCTAAATAGCGCCAGAATGCCCCTGGATCAATCTTTTCTCGAAAACGGGAGCCCTGTAGCGGTCCAACAGATTATCAATCAATGCGTCTTTACCACCCACACTCCGGTTCCGGCCGGGCATGATCGGTTTGATTACGCACTGGTCGAAAAACTCATGCCGCCGGAATTCAGCCTCGAGATGTTGAAAGAGCATTCAGACGATAATGAATTGAATATGACGCTACTGGCCATGAATCTGAGTAAATTCATCAATGGTGTCGCCAAACGCCACGGCGAGATTTCTCAACGCCTGTTTCCAGGGTTCAAAATTCATGCGATCACCAACGGCATTCATCCTTTTACCTGGTGCTCCCCTTTTTTCGTCAACCTGTTCGATGAGTATCTGCCGGGCTGGGCTAACGAACCAGAATTATTGGTCCGGGTCGACCATATCCCAGACCATGAAATCTGGGACGCCCACTGTGGCTCAAAGGCGCTATTCTTTCAGTATATCCGTGAAAAAACCGGAATTGACCTCAATCTGGATCAATTGACCATAGGCTTTGCCAGACGGGCTGCAACCTATAAACGCGGCGACCTGATTTTTAAAAACCTGGACCGGTTGCTAGACATCGGCACAGGTAAATTGCAACTGGTTTTTGGCGGCAAAGCCCATCCCCGGGATAACGAAGGGAAGCAGGTCATTCGCAATATTATTCAGCACGCCGAAAAAATGCGCGGTAAGATGACCCTGGTTTATCTGGAAAACTACAATATGGAAATTGCCGGGCAGTTCATCCCCGGCGTGGATCTCTGGCTCAACAACCCCATGCGTCCCCTTGAGGCATCAGGAACCAGCGGCATGAAGGCGGCACTTAATGGCGTGCCCAACTTCAGTGTCCTGGACGGTTGGTGGATCGAAGGACATATGGAAGGAATCACCGGTTGGGCCATCGGGCCGCCGCCGGAAACGGTCGGGGTTGAAGATAATCGAGTGGATGAAGACCTGGAAGACATGTATTCCAAACTCGAGCAAAAAATCATCCCGCTTTTTTACCAGGATCGGGCGGGCTGGATTGCGGTAATGAAAAACGCAATCAGTAAAAATGCTTACTACTTCAACACCCACGTCATGATGCGTCGCTATGTCACCGAGGCCTATATTCACTAACGGAAGCCAAAAAGACAAAAGTTTGAAGAAAATTAACTTTTCATAGCACTACAACTGTGATAATTTTCGGCGGTTCAAAATAAAACAACAAGGAGACATTGCATGACAACAGTTTTGATTGGCCTGCATATTATCGTATCAATTGCCTTGATCGTTATCGTGCTACTGCAAATGGGTAAAGGAGCGCAGGCAGGCGCTTCGTTCGGCGCAGGTGGAAGCCAAGCCATGTTCGGTTCCACAAGCGGGAACTTCATGAGTAAAATCACTGCCGGTGCTGCCATTATCTTTATGCTGACCAGTCTGTCGCTGGCCTATTTTTATGGCTCCGCATCCTCTCAGACGGTTATGCCGAGCTCGGTTGCCGCACCAGTACAGACTCCGGCAGCTCCTGCAACTCCGGTTGCGCCGACCCCGGTTGCCCCGGAAAAAAAATAATTAAATTCTCTATTGACAGTTGGAAGGACGTTCAGTATATATACTTCCCGCTTGCCGAAGTGGTGGAACTGGTAGACACGCCATCTTGAGGGGGTGGTGACCAATTGGTCGTGCGAGTTCGAGTCTCGCCTTCGGCACCAAAGTTAGCCCTCAAAAATCCCTGCAGAATTTATCTTCTGCAGGGATTTTTTGTATTCAGCCTCTGCTGCCCCCCCTATCCCTGATGCTTAAACATCCCATCCATTCCCGGGCGCCCACCGTGGACATTTCATCCATATTCTGTCCCTATTGAGTGATCAACGTACTTCTTTACACAACTGTTATGTTGATTGTTTTAATTAACAATTGGGAACATTTTTAGATAATACTTGAAACTTTTAACTATTTTGAGTTTAATATATTTTAACTTTATTGAAGTGTAGTTACGGGGGGATGTCGACAGTTCATGAATCGCTAGCTAGTTTTCATCCGGAAACGGCCCTTTTCGTTGTGGCGGTGTCAATCTACGGGTTTTCTTGTGCGGCGTAAAGGACTACGCCTCCGCGCAACCCCTTGATTTCCTTGCCACAACGAAAATTTGCTTGTTTCCAATCTGAAAACATAGCCGTTGCCATCCGGAGTTTCCGGACGCCAACTAGCTAATTAAAGAGGTATCGTATGCCACTGACCGGTGAACTGGAACAACTGCCGATAGTTGATGTTATTCAATTGATCCACTCCACCAGAAAATCGGGGACTCTGAATGTTTATAGCCGCAAGGGCGAAGGGCAACTGGTTTTTCGTGATGGTTATATCATTTGTGCAACCCATTCAAGTGATGATCTGAAAATCGGTAAAATCCTCGTCGAAAGTAAGATCATCAACGAGAGCGACCTTAAAAGAGCTCTGATCAGTCAAAAACTGGCCGGCGAATATCGTAAGCCGCTGATTGCGACCCTGCACGATCATTGCGGCCTGTCCAAGGATTCGGCTTACAAGGCCCTTGAGACCCTGATTGAAATGACTGTCGTGGAAATGGTCAGCTGGAGTCGTGGGGTTTTTACACTGGATACGGAGACGGTTCTCATCAACGATGAGTATCAATATCTCCCCACTCACCTGCAGGACGTCAGCCTGGACACTCAAATGGTGCTGATGGACGCTCTGCGGATTTTTGATGAGAAGGTTCATGCCGGGGAGATCAAATTAATAGACGAAGGCGAAGACCTGGAGGGGTCTACTCCAATTGGGGTTGTTGAGGAAGAACAGCCAGAGTATACCAGCGAGGACGTTGTCGTTTCCGAGGATATTCTGGGTCTTGCCGATCTCGATAAAATCGAACGGAAAAAACCATCCACATTTCAGGTTCTGGAAGCGTTCGATCCGGCGGATATTCACCGTCAGGTCATTGCCCGCACCCTGCCAACTGTTTCGGAAAGTTTTTCTGATGCCATGGTCGACTTTCTGACCCGCGTCTCCTTGCCCCTGCCGGACGAACCACTGGCCCTTCATCCGGCGGTCAGATCGCAGGCGGTCATTCTTTACAGCGATGACGAGTTCTTGCGCCATGCGATTATGACGGTTTGCAAACGCGAAGGTATCCTGGCCTTTGCCCCCGAGGACGAGGAAGATTTGGAGCGGGTTGTTGACCGAACCCTGAAAAAAATCCTTGAACCGATTGTGGTGTTCGGCTGCCCTAACCCGGCGGCAGAACATTTTACCAAGCAGGGGCTGATGGAACTGCGCTCGCGCATGATGCTGCAGCATCCGGATATCTCATTGATTCAACTGGCTAGTCCGGGCGATTATTCTTTTTCACTGGAATCATTGAATGATGGAATGAGGGCGGTTTTCCCTTACCCAGACCCTTCACAGCAAAATGATGCACCGGTAGTGGATACCATCCAATTTCTCAATTCGTTCAGCACCTATATCCGCAGCTGCTTCAATGAAGAACGGCGTCTGCAATTCTCCAAGTTGCGCAACTGCCTGTCCAGCCTGCGCCTGCTTAAAAAAGCACCGGATATTTCCTTGTTGCTGTTGCAGTTTGTCGGCGAATTCTTTGCCCGCAGCCTGACGCTGATTGTTGATCGTGATGCGCTGATTGCTGAACGCAGTATCGGGATTATCAGTGATCTTGCTACGGGCCCTGCCCCGCCCATGAAAACCAGGATTCCGATTCGGAAAAAATCGCTTTTTCAACAGGTCATCAGCAGCGGGGAGAGTTTTTTTGGCAGTTCGGATGACGACATGCTGGGGGATCTGCTTTATCCTGAGATCGGCGTCCCTGCCGACCCGACTATTCTGCTTTTGCCATTGAAAAGCAATGATCGAATCATTACAGTTACCTATGCAGATTTTGGCCATCAGAAAGCCAAAGATATTTCGCTGGATTTTCTGGAATTCTTTGCCGGTCAGGCGGGAATCTCGATGGAAAACGCATTATTCAGAAAGCAGCTAAAGAATTCTGCATTGCCTGATGTTGTTCATTAAGGAGTCCGCATGGATATCAAAACCCTCAACCAGATTCTGGAAATCGCGTTTGCAAAACGCGTCTCCGACATCCACTTTGAGGTTGACAATCCGCCTTTCTTTCGCGCCCATGGCCAGCTTTTGCGCTCCAAACTGCCCGATCTGAAGCCGCAGGACACTGAGTTCATCGCGGCCACCATCATGGCGAAAAATAAACGCAAGTTGCCCGAAGATTTTTCCGAGTTTGATGCCTCTTATGCCTTGGCTAACAGTGGTGGACGGTTTCGGGTCAGTATCTTTCGACAAAGAGGGAATATCGGCATTGTCATGCGGGTTATCCCCCCTGAAATAGGCACGTTTCAGGATCTGAAACTGCCTGGGGTCCTGGCCGAGATCGTCAAGGCTCCCAACGGACTGGTGCTGGTAACCGGACCAACCGGCAACGGTAAATCCACGACCTTGGCATCGATGATCAATCATATTAACGAAAAATATGCCTATAACATCATCACCATCGAAGACCCGATTGAATTTCTTTTCAAATCGCAAAAAAGCTGCATAATTCAGCGAGAAGTCGGCATTGACACCCAGAACTTCAGTTCGGCCCTGAAAGCGTCGCTGCGCATGGACCCGGACGTAATCATGGTTGGTGAGCTGCGGGACCTTGAAACTATTGATGCCTGTATCAAGGCATCGGAAACCGGACACCTGGTATTTTCAACTTTGCACACCCAAAGTGCGGTTTCGACTATCAACCGGATTGTCGGCCATTTTCCACCGGACACTCAGGGGATCATCCGGCAGCGACTGGCGGACATTCTTGTCGCAACGGTCTCTCTCCGGTTAATTGAAGACAAAAGTGGGGAAGCGGTTCTGCCCGTGGTGGAAGTCATGCGAACCACCACCACCATTCAGGCCTGTATCCGTGAAGGTAACCTCGACGAAATCGGCAGTCATATTGAAAAAGGCAGTGCCCAGTACCAGATGCAGTCAATGGATCAGCATTTGATTCAATTGTGTAAGAAAGGCCTGATTACGGTTCGGGAAGCCAAACGGGTTTCGACCTCAATGGACCTGGAGCGAAAACTCACCTTTACTTAAGCTCAGCTCTGCTGTTTTCAATAGGAAACGGCCATCAACTGTCTTTGATGGCCGTTTCCGGATAGTGACTATTTTTCCTTGTTTTGTTGCTGAAGTTATCGCAACCTTGCGGCTACTCTATCCAACCGGTATCCCCGCTTCCCTGTCGCAAAACTTCGATACTATCATTAAGCAGACTAATGACGGTCGAAGCCTCATTCATGGAAATGCCGCCGTCAACAACCATATCAACCAGGTGTCCCAGGTGTTCATTGATTTCATAGGGGTCAGCCGGGGTCTGTTCTCCGGAAATATTGGCGGAAGTGGTCACCAACGGATGGCCGAGTTCCTTAACAATAGCCTGGCAGATGGGGCTGTCGGGGATTCTGATGCCGACGGTTTTTTGTTTGGTGCTCAAGGAGTCTGGAACCACCTTGGTAGCGTCCAGAACAAAAGTATACGGACCCGGCAGATGGCGCTTCATAATTTTAAAGGCAAAATTACTGACCTGGGCATAGCTGGAAATTTCAGCGAGGTCGGTGCAAATAAAGGAAAACGGTTTATGACTGTCCCGTTGTTTAATCTGAAAAATCTTTTTTACACCTTTGCGGTTGAAAATGTCGCAGCCGATCCCATAGGTTGTGTCCGTGGGGTAAATGATGACCCCGCCCTGTTTAAGGCATTCAACAATCTGCCGAATCAGGCGCGGTTGAGGATTAATAGGGTTGATTGAAATAAGCATATCGAGTCTCCCGGTAGAGTCCAGTGTCGCCTACCATAGTAGCCGGAGAAACCCATTAAAGCAACATTTTCAGGTTGGGAACCTGGCGCATTTCTGCATAAATATCAGTCAGTTGTTGATAACTGTGAAGCATGACCAGAATTGATACGGCCTGATAGTTACCTTGGCCGCTGGGGCGGCAGCGAACTGCATCCTGTGACACCATGGCATGCTTTTTCACCGCTTCGATAATTCCTTCCTGAAAAATATCGCCGGCCAGGCCGACCGCCTTAAATTGAAAATGGCAGGGAAAATCGAGCAACTCTTCAGGGTTGGTTTGTTTCACGCTGTTCTCCGTTTTTACCGGTATGGCCGAATCCTCCTGCCCCTCTGGCTGTGTCGTCCAATTCGTCCACTTCTTTTAAAACCGCCTGACACACCGGCGCAACAATAAGTTGGGCAATGCGATCACCACTTTGAATGACAAATTCTTCATGACCATGATTGATCATAATGATCCGCACCTCGCCACGATAATCGGCATCAATGGTCCCCGGTGAATTGACCAGGGCAATCCCGTGCTTGATCGCCAGTCCGGAACGAGGCCGGACCTGGATTTCAAAACCGACCGGAATCGAAAAGGCCAGCCCGGTTGGGACCAGACAACGTTCTCCCGGCTGCAGCCGCAGCTCTTCATTGACCATGGCACAGACATCCATCCCGGCGGCGAGATCCGTCATATAGCGTGGTAACACGGCATCTTCATGCAGCTTTTTAACCTGAATGCAGGGTTTGTCCATTTTGTTCATCCCGTTGATACAAAAGCCGGTGAAAAAAATTTCACCGGCTGATTGATTTCGTAGCTGTAACTGCTGAGGATTATTCTTCGGGCAGTTCCAGGCCTAGCGCTGCCTTGCGGGACAGCTTGATTTTACCTTGCCGATCAACACCGATACATTTGACCAGGACCTGATCCCCTTCATTGAGCACGTCGGTGACATTTCTCACCCGCTCGTTGGCCAGCTCAGAGACATGGACCAGACCATCGGTGCCCGGGAAAATTTCCACAAAGGCACCAAACTCCATGATCTTTTTGACGGTACCCATGTAGAGTTTGTCGACTTCAGCTTCCTGAGTCAGGTCACGAATCATCTTGATGGCTTTCTTGGCAGCAAGGCCATCAGCAGAGGCAATATTGATGGTGCCGTCATCCTGGATATCGATGGCGCAACCAGTCGCATCGATGATGCCGCGCACATTCTTCCCGCCGGAACCGATAACAGTCCTGACCTGGTCGGGCTTGACCTTGATACTGGTAATCTGCGGTGCATATTTGGACAATTCGCCACGCGGAGTTGCCAGAGCTTTGGCCATTTCACCGAGGATGTGAATCCGGCCGGCCCGAGCCTGCTCCAAAGCTTTTTGCATGATTTCCTTGGTTACGCCGGAAATCTTGATATCCATCTGCAGTGCGGTCACGCCGTTTGCGGAACCGGTGACTTTGAAATCCATATCCCCAAGATGATCTTCATCACCAAGGATATCGGAAAGAACAGCGATATCATCACCTTCTTTAATCAGTCCCATAGCGATACCTGCGAGAGGCTCCTTGATCGGAACCCCGGCATCCATCAAAGACAACGAAGCGCCGCAAACGGAAGCCATGGACGAAGATCCATTAGACTCGAGAATATCGGAGACGATCCGGATGGTGTAGGGAAAGTCTTCATGTTTGGGAAGCACCTGGGCGGCACTACGTTCGGCGAGCATACCGTGGCCGATTTCACGACGGCCGGGGAACAACCGCATGCTGGTTTCACCGACACAGAACGGCGGAAAGTTATAGTGCAGCATGAATTTTTTGAATTCCATGCCCTGGATGTTGTCCATCCGTTGCTCATCAACGGCGGTTCCCAGAGTGGTGGTTACCAGGGCCTGGGTTTCGCCACGGGTAAACAGAGCGCTGCCATGGGCCCGCGGCAGAACACCGACTTCGCAGGTGATCGGGCGGATGGTTTCCATGTCCCGGCCGTCAATGCGGATCCGGTCACGGGTTACCATTCTCCTGACCACCATTTTTTCAACCGCGCCGAGGGCGGCGGCGATTTCATCAGCGCGTCCTTCATACTGTTCAGCCAGTTGTTCCTGAATGGCAGCACGATTATCGGCCAGGGCGGCATAACGCTCCTGTTTGCTCCGGATTTTGACCGCTTCAACGACTTTGGCTTCGGCCAGTTCGGTAACCTTGGCGACCAGCTCCTCATCCTTCTGCGGCGGTTGGAAAGCGCGTTTTTCCTTGCCGACCAGCTTGGCTAGCTCTTCCTGAATGGTGATCAGCGGCTGCAGTGCTTCATGACCGAAGAAAATTGCATCCAGCATTTCGGTTTCGGTGAGGAATTTAGCTTCACCTTCAACCATCATGACCGCATCACGAGAACCGGCGATAACGATTTCGACATCGCTTTGTTCCATTTGCTCAAGGGTCGGATTGGCAATAAGCTGTCCTTCGACCCGACCAACCCGAACTGCGGCAATGGGGCCATCAAAAGGAATGTCCGAAACACTGACGGCAGCTGAAGCAGCGACCATGGAGAGGGTATCGGGATCATTGACCAGGTCGGCAGAAATAACCGTCGGCATCAATTGGGTTTCAAACATATACCCTTTTGGGAACAACGGCCGCATGGGACGGTCGATGAGGCGGCAGATCAGGGTTTCTCGCTCGGTCGCTCCGCGCTCGCGGCGGAAGAACGAACCTGGAATTTTACCGCTGGCATAGAATTTTTCAGAATAATTAACGGTCAGCGGAAAGAAATCCTGACCTTCACGCATGGTTTTGGCGGAAACGACCGTACAGAGAACTTTGGTTTCGCCATAGGTAACAATGACAGCACCGTCAGCTTGACGGGCAACTTTTCCAGTTTCAATAGTCAGGGGCTGACCATTGAATTCTACTTCAACCTTTTGATAGGCCATAAAATATTTACTCCTTGAAACAGGGAATCCGGCCTTCCGGACTCCAGTGATGATTTCCAGTAAGGAGGATGGCCCGAGACAACACCCGCCGTAAAGCCGGACATTCTCTCCGGACAGCCTCCTCTACCAGACCAAAAGACAAAAGCAGCATGTCCCTGACGGACATGCTGCTCTTTTTAACGGCGGATACCGAGAGCCTTGATGACCGTTCTGTAACGCTCAACATCCTGCTTGATCAGGTAATCAAGCAAACGGCGACGCTGACCGACCATTTTCAACAGTCCCCGGCGGGAATGATGGTCTTTTTTGTGGGTTTTGAAGTGATCTGTCAGATAGGTGATTCTCTCTGTCAGAAGAGCAATCTGGACTTCCGGCGAACCGGTATCACCTTCATGCCGCTTAAATTTTTCGATGATTTCTTGTTTGCGTTCTGTGCCGAGCACTGTTGTCTCCTTTTTTTGTTTTCGATAAAGCCAGTGGCGTGGCTGTTTTTCAATATCTTCAGGCTGCGATTTCTACCATAGTTAAAGCGTATCTGTAAAGATTAAACTATCTTTTTCTAATGACTTACAAAGACGCGAATAAGTTCGAAATCGCCGCGTTTTTCATTTTCACGTAAAGGTGCGTAGCGCGCCATAGCGACCAACTCTCCTGCGGCCTGCAAACGCACCACAACTCCAGGTTCAGGCGTCTGATCCAAAGCAACCTCCTCAACCTGGGGCGGGATGCCGAATTTCAACCGGGCCAAACCTGAATCGTTCAAAACGACAGCCGGCAGGTTGCGTAGAGCCGAATCAGCTGATATTAGAAACTGTTGCTTATCAGCGGTATTCCCTAATTCTTCCAGCGTGGTACATTCGTCGATGGAGAAAGGACCCGTCCACAACCGACGTAACGAGGTGATATGCGCACCGCACCCCAGCACTTCACCTATATCATGAGCCAGGGAACGGATATAAGTCCCTTTCGAACAGTCTACTTCTATCGTGACCTGATCTGCAACTGATTCAATGATATCCAGGCGAAAGATTTTGATTCGACGGGTCGGCCGTTCGATCTCCTTCCCCTGCCGGGCCAACTTATAGAGTGGCACCCCGTCTTTTTTTAAAGCTGAATACATCGGTGGCTGCTGATCGATTTCACCAGTAAAGCGGGCACAGATGTCGGCAAGGCTCTGACTCGATATTGAGGGGACCGGACGCTGCAGAACAATCTGACCGTCACTGTCAAGCGTATCCGTGGTTATGCCAAGTTTAAAAGTGGCGCGATAACTTTTATCCTCAGCAAGCAGGAATTGCAAAATCTTGGTTGCGTTGCCAATGGCAATCGGTAATACCCCAGTAGCCAGTGGATCAAGGGTTCCGGCATGGCCGACTTTGCGGGTTTTGAATAATCTTCTGACCTGGCGCACACAATCATGCGAGGTCAACCCAGCGGGTTTATCTAAAAGGAGAAGTCCGTGCACGAGAATCAGGCAAGCAGGCGGTCAAGGTGGTTGTAAACATTGGCTTTGGCAGCATCGAGAGTTCCGGCGACTTTAGCTCCGGCGGCATTGTGATGGCCACCGCCACCCAGATGCCGGGCAAGGCTACCCACATCGATTTTGCCTCTGGAGCGGAAACTGACTTTGAAGAGTTCGGACTCAACCTGGCTGAAAAACAACGCGACTTCAACGCCTCGAACAGCACGTGGGTAATTAACGAACCCGTCGGCATGCTCTTCAGTCGCCCCGGATCGGGTCAGATCCTCACGCAACATGCTGACCGAAGCATAGCGCCCACAGGCTGACAGTTCCAGGGTCGGCAGAACCATGGCTAACAACCGCATGCGCTGAGGCGGATAGCTTTCGTAAATGCTGCTCGCCATTTCCCAGGGATCAACGCCGTGGCCAATAAGACAACCAGCGATCTCAAAAGCTTCCCGATTGGCGCTGGAATAACGGAATGACCCGGTATCCGAAAGGATTCCCAGGTAAAGGTTTTTGGCCACCGACGGGGTCAGCTGGTACTTGCACTCCTGCAACAGCCGAAAGATCAATGCCGCTGTTGCACTCGCGGATGTATCGAGATAGCAGATATCTCCGAAATCGGAGTGGGGATGATGATCGATATTGATAATGCAGTCGCTGATCGCGGCTACGTCAATCCCGGCCCGTCTCAACTCTCCTGAATCAAGAACAAAAGCCACATCAAAATGAACATTTTCTGGCAACTGGCTGGCCAGGAAATCATGATCAGGAATAAACCCCATGATATCCGGCACCCCGTCAATATTA
Source organism: Pelobacter seleniigenes DSM 18267 (assembly GCF_000711225.1). Classification (NCBI taxonomy): domain Bacteria; kingdom Pseudomonadati; phylum Thermodesulfobacteriota; class Desulfuromonadia; order Desulfuromonadales; family Desulfuromonadaceae; genus Pelobacter; species Pelobacter seleniigenes. The sequence goes on along the minus strand of NZ_JOMG01000005.1, from coordinate 361,521 downwards.
AAGGCCACAACATCTTTGCCCATATCGCGCAGGGCCAGGGCCAGTCCCAGAGTTGAGCCAATGGCGTCACCGTCGGGATTTTCGTGAGCGACGACCAGGAAGCGTTGCTTAGTTTTGATCTGCTGATGGATCTGTTGAAGAATCATTCAAATCGTCCTGTACCTGTCGCAATAGCGCATCTATCTTTTGGCCGTAGCCGATTGACTCATCGTACTGAAAATGCAGTTCCGGGATAAAACGGACCTGCATAACCTGACCAAGTTCACGCCGAATAAATGGAGCTGAACTTTTCAGGCCGCGGACGGCTTCTTTTCTTTCGGCAGCATCTCCAGAGACGGTAAAATAAACCCGGGCGGAACCCAGGTCCCGGGAGACCTTCACCCCGGTAATGGTCACCGGAGCAACCCGTGGATCTTTGATACTGAACATCAGCAAGCGGGTAATTTCTTTATGAATCTGCTCAGCCATTCGTTCGGGACGGTAACGACTCAATGAAAATCTTCTCCAACATGAATATATTCGCAATCCAGAGCGATAATTTCCACGCTACCGGATGCATAAACATCGTTTTCAAGTTTTTTGAAAACAGCTTGAATACTCTTGGTGTCCGCAGCACTCATAGACCCACCTAAGAGTGCTCTCTGGAGCAGGTCGAGGTGTCCGACTTCCGCAATGGAAACCGGAAACCTTGACCGTAGGCGATTCAGCAGACGGCTTACGACGGACCGCTTCTGCTTCAGCGATTGGATACCGAACAAGCGCAGGTCGAGTCGAATGACACCGACAACCATACGTTAAAATCACCTTTTAAAGTGAAGTCTTAACCTCTTCCATTTCGAAAACTTCAATGATGTCACCAGATTTGATGTCATTATAGTTTTCGAGGCCGATACCACACTCATAGCCGCTGTTCACTTCTTTGACGTCATCTTTAAAGCGCTTAAGGGAACTCAGCTTGCCTTCCCAAATGACCACATTGTCGCGAACGAGACGGGTCTGTGCGTTCCTGACGATTTTGCCTTCCAGCACATAGCAACCGGCAATGGTTCCGACGCGGGAAACATGGAAAGTTTCGCGAACTTCCACCCGACCGAGTTCTTTTTCCTTAAAGGTCGGAGCCAGAAGCCCTTCCATGGCGTCACGAATATCGTTGACGGCATCGTAAATGACGCTGTAAAGGCGGATATCGACTTTTTCAGCTTCTGCAAGCGCTTTGGCCTTGGTCTCCGGTCTGACGTTGAAACCGAGCACAATCGCATTGGAGGCGGTGGCCAGAGTCACATCGCTTTCAGAAACACCACCGACACCGGTATGAATAACATTGAGTCGGCAGGCATCAGTCGACAGTTTCTCGAGTGCATCACGAACAGCTTCAACCGAGCCCTGAACGTCCGCCTTGATAATAACCGCCAGCTCTTCGACCGCCCCTTCCTGCATCCGCGCGAACAGCTGATCCAGAGAAACCTTACTGCTCTTGGCCAGATCAATTTCCCGCTGTTTGGACTGCCGGTGATGTGACACTTCCTTAGCGGCTTTTTCATTCTCAACCGAATGGAACATATCGCCGGCATCAGGAACCCCGCCGAGACCAGTGACCTCAACCGGGAAGGACGGACCGGCTTCTTTGACCTGCGCACCGTTGGCCGTAGTCATGGAGCGAACCCGACCAAAATGCAGTCCGGCCACAATGGAATCACCGATTTTCAAGGTGCCGTCCTGAACCAAGACAGTTGCCACCGGACCCCGGCCTTTATCAAGGCGGGCCTCTACAATGGAACCTTTTGCACGTTTATCAGGGTTGGCCTTAAGCTCAAGCACTTCGGCCTGGAGCAGAACCATTTCCAGCAACGTATCAAGATTGGTGTGTTTCTTAGCGGAAACCTCAACGAAGATAGTCTCCCCGCCCCACTCTTCCGGAACCAGTTCGAATTCAGTCAATTCCTGCTTAACCCGTTCGGCATTGGCATCGGGCTTATCCATTTTATTGACAGCGACAATAATCGGCACCCCGGCAGCTTTGGAGTGATTGATCGCTTCCTTGGTCTGCGGCATGACGCCGTCATCGGCAGCGACCACCAAGATAACGATGTCGGTAACGCCTGCACCACGCGCCCGCATGGCAGTAAAAGCCTCGTGTCCCGGGGTGTCAAGGAAGGTTATTTTCCGGCCATCCAGGTCGACGTCATAAGCACCGATATGCTGAGTGATCCCACCAGCCTCACCAGCGGTCACGTTGGCTTCACGAATGGCATCCAGCAAACTGGTTTTACCATGGTCAACGTGGCCCATGATGGTCACAACCGGGGGCCGGGACACCAGATCCTCTGCTTTGTCTTCGCTCTCTTTGTTGGTTTCGACTTCGAGAATGGTCTCTTCGTCAAAAGCGACGTTTTCAACTTCATAGTTGAATTCAGCCGCAAGGATTGCAGCAGATTCATAATCAAGAGGATGGTTAATGGTCACCATAGAACCCTGGCGCATCAATTCGGCGATCAGCTCATTGGCTTTAACCCCCATCCTTTTTGCCAATTCACCAACGGTAATAGAATCGCTGATCCGAATAATCCGTTTAATGGCCTTACTGATGGTGACTTCGGTCTGTTTGATTTGCTTGCCCTGTTTGCCGCCCCGCTTCTTCTTAGCGCCAAGCCGGCCTGGTTCAAACACCTCAACGCGGCGGCCGCGCCGTGAAACGCGCCCATCCTGCTCTTCAAAAGCACCATCGCTCCGCCGGCTTTTTTTGCGTTTTTTGTTGTTACGCCCTTCTTTTTCCGGAACCGGCTGTTCAATAGGCGCAACTGGGGCAACATCCACCCTTTTACGCGGTTTATTGGCATCCCCGGCTGGTTCAGGTCGAGCCGGACGCTGTTGCGGCCGGGCCGGCCGCTCAGAGTTGCGATTCTGGCGGTGCTGTCCGGGCGCAGGCCGCTGCGGCAGTTCAACCCGCCCAAGAATTTTGGCCCGGTCACCGGTGGGGCGATCGATATTGGGTTTGACGGCTTTCTTAACAACCGGCTGTTGTTTTGATTCTACAGCAGGACGCTTTTCAACGGGTTTCTCGGCAACGACCTCGGGAGTTTTACTTTCGACCACCGGAACTTCTGCCGGGGCAGGCTCCGACTGCTTTTCAACTGTTTGCACCGTTTCTTCCACCTGAGCCACTGGCTGCTCTGCGCTCATTTCTTTTTCAGCGACCGGTTCCGAAGCGGATTCCCGGATCGGTTCTGCTGCCGCATGGTCAGGCTCAGCGGCCGTCACCGGGGCTTCGACCGCCGGTTTCGACTCCTGAGGGGCTGGTTCCTCAGCAACGGGGGCTTCTTCAACCTCAGCGGTTGCAGTGTCATCCTCGTCAGCAGGCTCATCTTCCGCAGGTGTACGCACGACAGTTTTGCGTCTTCTGATGAGACCCGGCTTAATCCTCGCCTCCTCGATCTTTTCCTGCTGCGGGGTATTTAAGGCCTCGAGTTTCTTGAGATCTTCCTCACTCAGGGAACTTGTATGCGACGCAACTTCCACACCGGCTTCGGTGAGTTTTGTCATTAAATCTTTATTTTCAAGACCCATTTTTTTTGCGAGTTCGTAGACTCTTACCTTACCCATCAATTCTCCCTTACCAGTTGCCTGTATCTAGATAATTCAGTCAGCAATGCCTCGGCCAATGCCCCGGATGCCAGCGCCAGAGCGCTGATTTCTTCTTTGCCGAGTATCTGCCCGATTTTTTCTTTATCAAACATATGGATGCACTCTACGTTCTGGCGTTGGGCCAGATTCTCCAGCTTGGTGCCGATTGCGGATGAGATGTCCTTCGCAACCAGAACCAGCGCCAGAGCGCATCCTTTTTTTCGAAGTTGGTCGGTTACCATATTGGTTCCACTGACCGTCTGTCCCGATTTTCGTGCCATACCTAGCAGGCTAACGATTTTCTGTTCAACCATGCCGCGCAGATCAAGCACCAGCGAACTCTCATCGACCGGGTGAGCAAGTCCACTGAAACTGCGTTGAAATGCTTTTCTTTTCACTGCAGCTGCTATGCACTGCAAAGAGAAGCATGTATAGGCTCCCCGTCCGGGCAGTTTTTGGCGGTAGTCAACCAGAACCCGGCCGCCAGGGTCAATAACATAACGAATCAATTGATCCTTGTTGTTAATTGAACGGCAAGCGACACAGGAACGTTGCGGGCCTTTTTTTTCGTCAGCCATTATCGCCGTCGTCATTCCTGCTCTTGGTCAGGTTGTTCCTCTTCCAGCTCAACGGCTGGTTCTGCTACCTGCAGTTCGGGCTTGCCCAGTTCCTTCTCTTCTTCCTGGGCAGGGGGCTGCGGAGCAGCTTCTTCCTGCTCTTCTTCCTGAGCTCGGGTCTCGCTCTTAATATCGATTTTCCAACCGATCAGTTTGGCGGCAAGGCGAACATTCTGCCCTTTTTTGCCAATAGCCAAAGAGAGCTGGTCGTCAGGAACGATGATCTCCATCGCCTGTTCTTCATCATCGATATAAACCCGGGAAACTTCCGCCGGAGCAAGAGCTGCGCAGGCAAAACGGGCCGGATCTGGCGTCCAAGGAATAATATCGATCCGCTCGCCACGCAACTCGGTCACGACATTCTGCACCCGCGAACCGCGCATCCCGACACAGGCACCAACCGGATCGACATCGACGTCATGGGAGACGACTGCAATCTTGGCACGGCTGCCAGGCTCGCGGGCAGCACCCTTGATTTCAACGATACCTTCGGCGATTTCGGGAACCTCAGAGGAAAACAGCGAAATCAGCAAGCCCGGATGAGTACGGGAAAGGATAATCTGCGGACCCTTGGCAGACATTTTGACTTCGGAAATATAAGCTCTAACCCGATCGGACTGGCGGTAGTTCTCCCGCGGGACCTGTTCACGGTTCGGCAGGAGGGCTTCAGCCCGGCCAAGATCGACAATCAGATCACCGCGCTCGTAACGACGGACAATACCATTGACAACCTCACCGACGCGGTCCTTGAATTCAGTATACACACCTTCACGCTCAGCTTCACGGACCTTCTGAATGATGACCTGCTTAGCGGTCTGGGCGGCAATCCGGCTGAAGCTGCCTGCCTCAAGCATCATCCCGAGGGAATCGCCGACCTCAACATCCGGGTCGACCTCGCGTGCTTCATCGATATCAATCTCTTTATAGGAGTCAACAACTTCTTCAACGACGGTCACAAATTCAAAAACCTCAACCTCGCCGATCTCATCATTAAAATGAGCTTCGAGGTCACGGGTATTTCTGAATTTTTTATTGGCCGCAGAGAGCACTGCCGACTCAAGAGCATCGATAAGGATATCGCGATTGATCCCCTTGTCCTTTACAACCTGATCGATGATGTGATTGAGATTACCCACCATCCTGCTAATCCCCTTTAAAAAGCTTTGCCGGCCCTTCGACCAGACGTGAAAATCTGTTGAACCTGCGGAGTTCTAAAATTCGTACTGCAGGTTCGCCTTCTCTATCTGTTGAAAAGAAATCCTGACCAAAGATTCCCCTTGGCCGGACAAATTCATGAGTATATCGTCACCCTCGACTCCGGCCAGCACCCCGGTAAAAGTTTTCTGGGGTTTGCCTGTGCCGCTTGGATCCAGTGCCTCAGAAGTCTTGATTTTAGCCAGCTTTCCGGAGAAGCGCTCAAAATCGGCCATTTTTTTCAGCGGTCGTTCAATTCCCGGGGATGATACCTCCAGATTGTAAGCGGTCTGGATAATATCTTCAACATCCAGCAAGGAACTGATTTCACGGCTCGCATCGGCGCAGTCGTCAAGACTGATGCCACCTTCCTTATCAAGGAAAAATCTCAGCGTCCAACCATTCTGTTCCCGCTTGTATTCAAGATCAACCAGCTCAAGCCCGGCATCTTCCAGCAGGGGTTGAACCAGTGCAGCTATTTGTTCTGTGACTGACATTGAAACAATCTATCTCCAGGTAATAAAAAAAGCGAGCCACCGGGCTCACTTTCCTTAAACACTAAAACCACGCTTATATAACATCTCAAACAGCAACTGGCAAGAAAAATCCTGGTCAGATGTCCAATCAGAGCCATTATTTTTATCTATCGATGACTGAAGATCCTTTTTTAGCTCTCCGTCCTCCCTCTTGGATCTTGCGTTGCAGCTGGAGACCAAAACCCTTTTTGATCAGATACGGTACACTGGTCGCGATAAAGTTATCCACCAGCCGACTGCGAACAGTCACTATCTCCGCCGACCTGACCGCCATCTGGGTCAGTTCGGTTTCATAACGGATAAAGTTGGCACCGGCGCCACAATCTTCACCCACCGGCAGGTCACCGACAATCTGCACTCTGACTTTGTGAAAATCGCCGAAGTAACGATTGCTCAAATCAATGAAATGCAACTGACCGCCATTTTCCAGCGGGAGGATTAAAAAAGGATCAGCCATGACCCTGTTCTTGCTTTCTGGTCATTTTCTGTCCGGAAAAAAGATCGATCTGATTGAACAGTCCCCGCAAAATTCTCACTTCGCGTTCACTCAATTCCGCGCGCCCGAAAATCCGCCTGAAGCTGCGCAAGATATGGTCGGGATTCTGCGGGTTGAGATAGCCGATATTGACCAACGACTGCTTCATGTGCTGGAACATGCTTTCAAGCTGTTGGTTGCCAGCCAGTTTTTGCGGGCCATGGGTGCGTCCGGCCATCTGTCCCTCGACCCTGACCGTCTCATAAAGGCACACCCCGACTGCCTGTGCCAGGTTCATGGAAGGCAGCTCATCGTTGGTGGGAATGGTTATGAAATGTTGACAAAGGTCCAACTCGCTAGTGAACAGCCCTTTGTCTTCCCTCCCGAAGACCAGCGCGGCCGGATCTTCGGCAACCACTGGAATAAGTTTTTCAGCCGCTTCTTCAGGGTGCAGCAGCCCTTCCCGATAACGGCCGAAGCGCCGGGTCGTACCGAAGCTGAGCCGACAATCCGCCAGAGCTTCCTGCAATGACGGAAAGACCTTCGCCTGCTCCAGCAACCAAGCAGCTTTAACCGCCATCTGTCTGGCATCAAAAGACAGATGATCCACCTGCGGGTTAACCAGCCGCAGGTCGGTAAAGCCGAAATTAAGCATGGCCCGGCAAACGGAACCGATATTACGAGCGCCCTGAGGCTCGACCAGGACGATCGCAAGTTTATTATCAAACAACGAAAACTCCTTTGAAATTACGATTGCGGTGGCGGGTACATGGCCGGTTGGAAACCGTGGTCGCGGTAATTTTTGAACCGCTGTCGTGACTTCTGCAGTAGAGTCTCATCATAGACCTCCGCCAGATCGATGGCCAACTCAAAACGCCCCATGAAACCAAGAGAACATGCCCCTCCCATAATCAACACGCTGGCCCCGTTCGGGTTTTCTTCCTTGCAGGTGATGACAATCGGCTCGTCGACACACTCGACCGCACCGCTGTCGTAAGCATGGGGAAGGAAGGATCCCTTATCCCAGGTCCAGAGGAAGCGGTCCATGGCCATGGCCTGCTGATCATCCTGTAAAAAAACCAGAATCCGTGCCCGGTCGCGAAAGCAATCATCGACCAGGCTGCAAAGCAGGCGGGCCTTTTCCGGCCTCTCCTGGCGGGCAAACAGAACCCGGGTCGTGGTCATGAACGGCTCGGGTTCCGGTCCAGCAGCAGCGACAACAGCTGATGACCGGGTACGATGGTGCCGCAACGGGCAGCGTTTTCCTCTGAATATCCGCTGGGCCCAGAACCTTCGGATTGACGTGAATCAAACAGGATATAGGGAACCGGGTCAGACGTATGCGTACGTTTATTAACCGGGGTCGGATGATCCGGGGTGACCAGAATCCGGCAATCGCCGATCGTGGCCAGATTCTCCAGAATGGTGCCGACGACCTCACGATCAAAGCTTTCGATCGCCTCGATCTTTTCCTGTAGCAAGCCGCCGTGGGCCGCTTCGTCCGGAGCCTCGACATGAACATAGACAAAATCATTGTCGCGCAGGGAATTCACGGCATACTCGGCTTTGCCTCGATAGTTGGTATCAAGATAACCGGTGGCACCGGGGACATCGATAACGTTCAGCCCAGCGTTGATTCCGATCCCTTTGATCAGATCAACAGCGGAAATGACCGAGCCCGTCAAGCCATGCAGCTCCTGGAAGGTCTGCATCGCCGGCCGGCGACCATGCCCCCACAGCCAGATCGAATTTGCCGGTACCTTTTGCTCCTGGACGCGGCGATTATTGATCGGATGGTCATTAAGCAGCATCTGGGCCGAATTGGTCAGATCGAGCAACTTGGCAGCGCCATCCCCCTGGGGCAGATAATCTTCGATGCTGAGAGTGGAGATATCATGGGGCGGGGTAAAACTGAGCCGATCTTTACCGTTTTTCCAGACCAGCAGATGTCGGTACGAGACCCCGGTATAAAAGTTGAATTCGCCACCACCAAGCTCCTGCTGCAAGGTCCGGATTAATTGGTCAGCTTCAGCGGTGCTGATATGCCCGGCGGAAAAATCGCCCATATACAGTTTTCCAAAATGGGCTTCCAGCCAGACCAGATTCAATCGGAAGGCAACATCCGTCGGTGTCAGTTCGACCCCCATGCTGGCAGCTTCCAGCGGAGAGCGTCCGGTATAGCAGTCGCCCGGATTGTAGCCGAACACCGACAGGTTGGCAACATCACTGCCGGGCGGGAAGCCTGCCGGGACGGTTGCCGCCAGGCCGCTGCTGCCGGCTTGACACAAGCGATCCATATTGGGTGTATGCGCCGCCTGCAGCGGTGTTTTCCCGTTTAATTCAGCCATCGGTTCGTCGGCCATGCCGTCACCGAGTAAAATAATATATTTCATGATTGCTTCGCCCTCATTGCTCATCCGCGTGGATGATACTGCTGGTGGATTTGTTTCAAACGTTCCTGCAAAACGTGGGTGTATATTTGAGTCGTTGAAATATCAGCATGCCCCAGCATGCTTTGCACTGCTCTTAAATCCGCACCGTTTTCAAGCAAGTGGGTTGCGAAAGAATGCCGCAGCATATGCGGATGGACAGGCCGGTTGATCCCTGCCGCCAGAGCATGATTCCGGAGAATTTTCCAGAATCCCTGGCGGCTCATGTGACGACCGCGGCTGTTTGGGAAAACGGCCTCAATCGGCCCCTCCTTCAATAATTTCGGCCGCCCATTCTGCAGATATTCCTGAACAATTTCAAGTGCCACTTCCCCCAGTGGCACCAGGCGCTGCTTCGAGCCTTTCCCAAATACAGTCAGGCAACCGATATCGAGCTTCAAATCTGCAGATCTCAGGTCAATTAACTCGGAGACCCTGATTCCGGTCGCATAGAGCACTTCAAGCATGGCCCGATCCCGCAAAGCGATCTTGCCATCGCCCTGCGGTGCGGCAAGAAGTTGTTCAACCTCTTGCGCAGAGAGCAGTTTCGGCAGTGCCCGCAGGATCTTGGGAGATTCGATCAGGGCGGAAGGATCATGACTGACATGATTTTCCCGAACCAGAAAACGGTGAAAGCTACGCAAGGTGCTGAGCACCCTGGCCCGGGTCCGCGGCGCCAGTCCCTGGTGACGTAACCCGGTCAGATAGGCCAGCAGGTCGCTACGGCTGATATCTGCCGCTGAAGCGATCCCCGGCTGTTTCTTCAGAAACGCGAAATATCCGCTGAGGTCACGATAATAAGCACTGACCGTGTTATTCGACAGCCCCTTCTCTATCGTCAGATAATCCAGATAGCTATCGAGCAGTGCGTCCGTCATAATCTCCTGAATCCGCTCCCCTTGGTTCTCAAGCCCATAGGCTATGCTGGCTGGTGCGACACTAATCAAGCCGGCTCAGCATGACCTCTTTGATCTCCTCAATTTTCTTCGGATCAACGATTTTTTGCCCGAAGATATCCTGCACATAAAATACGTCGGCAGCCTGATCGACCTTGGTGGCGATCTTGGACACGGCAATATACAGTCCCAGCTCATTGAGGGTTCGAGTGATTTGGTAGAGCAACCCCACCTTATCCGTCGCAAAAATATCGATAACCGTATACTTATCCGAGACTTCGTTGTCGAACTCGACCTTATTGGGACGTTTGGGTCTATCGCGTTTCTTTTTCAGATATTCCGGCTGATGACATTTTGCCATCAGCTTCTCAATTGTCAGGCGCCCTTCAATGACCGCGCTGAGTTCTTCCTCGACCCGCTTCCACTTCTGCGGCTTATCGACAATTCCACCTACCGGGCTATTCACCTGCAGGATATCGAGAACCGCTCCAGTTTTCCGGGTATGAATCTGGGCACCGAGGATATTGATGGAGTTAGCGGCCAGAACGCCGGCGATATAGGAAAACAGCCCGGGGCTGTCGATGGTGGCCAAGGTCATCTCGGTATAACTTGCGGCTACGTTGTGCTCGATTTGCATGGCCAGGGTCTGTTTGTCCCGCCCCAGGGCCAACCGTAAATGGGGGATGATCTCTTTGGAACGATAGCTCATCAGGTAGCGGTTATTGAGACTGTTGAGAGCCTTGTTGACCCGGTGCTCGGGAAATTCGCCGAGCAGCGCCTGGCGGATTTTCCGTTTTCGATTACGGGCTTTTTCGGAACGTTGCTCCTGGTAAAAATCCTTCTTTTCAATGATATCGTAAGTCTTTTCATAAAGTTCCCGCAGCAAGGTCCCTTTCCAGTCGGACCAAACCTCGGGGCCGACCGCTTTGATATCGGCAAAAGTAAGCAGAAACAGCATCCGCAGATTCTCGCTCATCCCCATCAGCTCGGCAAACTGGGCGATCATTTTCATGTCCTGAAGATCACGACGTTGGGAGATATGCGCCATTTTCAGATGATGCATGACCAGAAATTCCAGTCTTTGGGCGTCTTCCCGATTCAAACGCATGCGCCGAGCAATGGTCGGAATCATTTCGGCGCCGCGAATACTGTGGTCTTTCCCGCTGCCTTTGCCGATATCATGGAACATGATGGCCAGCAGCAACAATTCTCTTTTTTCGATATTGTTAGCGACCTCGGTCAGCAGCGGCTGGGTTTCGGCATATTCGCCAAGCCATAACTTTTCGATCTCCTCCATAGCAAAGAGGGAATGAATATCCACCGTATAAATATGGTAGAGATCGAACTGAACTTTGCAGTAAATATTCTTGAATTCAGGGATATAGGCGTTAAGGAGCTGCAGATGGTGCATCTTGCGCAGAATCTCACCGACCCCCTTGGTATGACGCAGGATCGCCATGAACGAATCGTTCATCCGCCGCGAACGGCGTACCCGGTCATTGATCAGATGGAGGTTCTCACGGATCAGCTGCTTCAGCTCAATGCACAGGTTGATTTCGTGCTTCTGAGCCAATTCGAAAGCGACCATCATCAACGCAGGCTCCTGCAGAAGCAGGTTGTCATCCTTAAGACGCAGTTCCCCTCGGATCACATAAAAACCATCTTCAAGGTTACGCCGGCCCAGAAAACTGAAGACACTTTTCTGCCCTTGTGGACGCAGGGTCGCGTTAAGAATGATTCTGGAAGAAAGGTGCTCGATGCTGATGGCCTGGGCGTAGTATGCCTGCATGAACTGTTCAACCGCCGATCCGTTGCTTTTGCTGCTGAAACCAAGAAAGGTGGCGATCTGCTCCTGCAGGTCAAAGGTCAGCTGATCACTTTTGCGCTGACTGTTAAAATGCAGAAAATTGCGGATTTTCCAGAGGTAATCCTGGGCTTTGAGGTATTGGTCGATTTCCTCTTCTGTCAAAACCCCTTTGATGAGCAATTCCCGAAGGCTGCCGGCCTTGTACTTGACCCTGGCGATCCAGAGCGCATCCTGCAGTTCTCTTAAGCCCCCCTCCCCCTCTTTCAGGTTCGGCTCGAGCAAATAGACAGATGAGCCGTATTTTTTTTGCCGTTCTTCCCGCTCCTCCAGTTTGCAGTTGATGAAATTCTGGGTATCGTGATTGAGGACATGGGGTGTCACAGTGGTCTTGAAGTGTTCATAAACCTCCAGGTTGCCGGCAAGAAAGCGCGCGTCAAGCAAGGAGGTTCTCACCGTACTGTCTCGCGACTCTTCGATACAGCTGCTGCTGTTACGAACGCTGTAACCGATGTCGAGATTCATATCCCAAAGCAGATAGAGCATACGATCGGACAGGGCTTTCGCCGTATCGGCCCCCGCCGGGACATAAAAAAACATCAGGTCCAGATCCGAGCGCGGATTCATTTCGGCGCGGCCATAGCCGCCCAGAGCGATAAGGCTGCACCCGTCAACTCCCTGCGGATCCAGATCGGCACAAACGGCCTTGAAAAGTACGGTGATCAGCTGATCAAAGACAGCCGTCAACTCCTGCACGACCAGTCGCCCCGAAGCCCCTTCGGCGTTCATCTCGTTGATCCGGGCGAGGTGTTTTTGCAGGAACGCAGTTGCAACCTTGAGCAACTCATCCCGGCTGTTTGCAAAGGAGACAACACCATTTTTGATATCGGTCGGGAAGTTTTCAAAAACCGAATCGACTGAAGCTTCGATATGTATGCTCATCGTTTGGCAACCTGGTCCATTGCTGCGGAATAATGTTTAACGCCTTTGACAATGGCCGCAGCAACGCGATTCTGGTAGCCACTGGAGACGAGTCGTTTTTCTTCGCGGGGATTACTGATAAAAGCAGCCTCAACCAGTACGGAAGGCATGGTTGCCCCAAGCAGAACATGAAAAGGCCCCTGCTTGACGCCAAGGTCCCTGATTTTACTGTAGTGAGGTTTCAAGCCGGACATCAGTGCCTGCTGTACTTCAGCGGCAAGCCGGCTGGATTCGTTGATCTTGGCGTTGGCCATCAGATCGAAGAGGATCGCCTCAAGGTTGCCGACCTCCTGTAACGAGGTGCCGTTCTCACGAGCGGCGACCTCTGCGGCTTGATTGTTTTTGGAGAGGTTGAGAAAATAGGTCTCGACACCATAAGCGCCGTGACTGTGACTGGCATTGGCATGCAAGGAGATAAACAGATCCGCCCCGACCCGGTTTGCGAAATCGGTTCTTTCCCGCAGTTCCAGGAAACGGTCATCCGATCGGGTCAACATGACCTTGACCCCCAGCTGCTGACGGAGCACTTCGGCCAGGGACTTGGCCATTGCAAGCGTGACATCTTTCTCCATGATGTTGTTCGGCCCAATGGCCCCCGGGTCCTTGCCGCCGTGGCCGGCATCGACCACAATCAGGCGGATCCCTTCATCGCGGGTTTCCTGGGGAATATGCAAAACCGGGCTGACATCCTTTGATTGATCAAGGATTGAGCTGATGGAATCATCAAGGGCACTAGCGCCGGCTCCGGTGCTGCCCGGAGGAGCGGTAAATGCGGCCTTGGTCGGCTGTCCTTTGACATCGATAACCAATCGATTCGGATTGTTCAGGGTAATCAATTCATAATCCGCGACATGATCGAGGTCTAGAACCACGCGCGAGCGTTGTTCATCAAAGCGGCTGGTGCGGATCCGTTGGATAAGGCCGTTGTTGATCGGCAAACTCGCTGGTAACCCCGCCTCTAAATCGGTATACAAAAGATCAAAATACAGGCGCGGATTATCACCTTTGAGATAATTCGGGCGGGCAACCACCGGCGCGGTCAGATCCAGAACCACCCGGGTATATTCCGGGCCGCTCCAGAAACGGATGCGCTCCAGGCGCGGGGCTTCGCCGACCGCCTGATAGTCGTCCTCCTCCTCTTGGGTGGAATTACCCTGTCCGGGTCGCAACTTTGCCAAGCGTTCCCTGGCAGCCCCAACCATATCACCCTCAGGCAGATCCGTGATCAACTTGCGGTATATTTGAAAAGCACGGGTTTTATCGTCGAGCCGATATTCGGCAGCCTGCCCGGCCAGAAACAGGGCGTCATCCGCCAAGGCATTGGTCGGAAAGCGATCTGCCATGGTCAGATAAGCATTGACCGCCTCCCGGGCATCACGTGAACTGCCCGAAGCTTTGGATAAACCATCCCAGGTTTTCCCCAGCAGGAAGCAAGCCTTATCAACCTCAGAATCTTGCGGGTTGTTTTTGATAAAGCGCTCAAACCGCTGAATGAGATTGTCCCAATTGCTGCGCTGCCGCTGCAGTTGGGACGACTGACTTAATTGCAGATAATCTTCCCTGATGGCGGCATAGCTCTCGGCTAAACCTGTTGTTACCAGGCCTGCGAGGAGTAAAATCGTCACGATCAAGGGCAGAATATATTTTGTCTTCATTCTCACAGTAACTTTTTCAGATCGTCCAGAATATTCATTGCTTCCAACGGCGTCGTGTTGCTCAGATCGATGCTTTCCAGGCGGGCACGAAAAGCGTCCTCTAGCCCGGTATTAAACAGGGACAGCTGGGTGTTTTCCGGTTTTTTCGGGCTCTTTTCACTGCCGCCCAGGCGCGGTTCGCCTGCCCGGATGAATTCCCCGGCCTCCAGGTTGCGCAAGATCTCCTTGGCGCGGCTGATGACCGTGTCCGGCAACCCGGCCAGTCTGCCGACTTGAATTCCGTACGACCTGCTGGCTCCTCCGGAGACAATCTTTCGCAAAAAGATAATCTGGTCATTCCACTCTTTGACCGCTACGTTGTAGTTTTTAATCCGACCGCGAGTCAGGGCCAGATCGGTCAACTCGTGATAATGGGTTGCAAACAGGGTCTTGGCGGCAACCTGGGCATTATCATGGAGATATTCCGCAACCGCCCAGGCAATGCTAATGCCGTCAAAGGTCGAAGTGCCGCGACCGATTTCGTCCAGAATAATCAGACTGCGTGAGGTCGCGTGACGCAGAATGTTGGCAGTTTCATTCATTTCGACCATGAACGTCGATTGCCCTCTGGCCAGATTATCACTAGCTCCGACGCGAGTAAAGATGCGGTCGACCACGCCGATACGGGCACTTTCTGCAGGAACGAAGCTACCCAGCTGAGCCATCAGGGTAATCAGGGCCACCTGACGCATAAAAGTCGACTTACCGGCCATGTTCGGACCGGTGATGATCAGCAGCTGGTTTTTCTCCAGGTCGAGGTGGACGTCATTGGGAACAAAGGCCTCTTTCAAAGGCATGCCCTCGACAACGGGATGGCGGCCGGCTTCGATCCGGATGATCCCGGAATCGTCGATCTGCGGAGCAACATAGTTGCGTTCATGGGCAAGATCGGCAAGAGACAGCAGGGCATCGAGCTCGGCAAGCGCTTCCGCACTTTGCTGAATACGTCGACTTTCCGTAGCAGCAGTCAGACGAATCTCCTGGAACAGATTGAACTCCAGATCGATCATCCGCTCTTCCGCACCAAGGACCTTGGCCTCATATTCCTTCAGTCGCGGGGTAATGAATCGCTCCGCATTGCTGAGAGTCTGCTTACGCTGATAGTCTTCCGGTATCCGGTCCAGATGGCGCCGGGTGATCTCGATAAAATAACCGAAAACCTTATTGTATTTAACCTTCAGGGAAGATATCCCGGAACGCTCCTTCTCCTCCTGTTCAAGCCCGGCGATCCAGCCCTTCCCTTCGCGACTGATGGTTCGCAGTTCGTCCAGTTCTTCATTATAACCGTCTTTGATGATACCGCCGTCACGCAAGACAAAGGGCGGATCATCAACAATGGCGCGATCCAGCAGTTCAACCAACTCCGGCAGCAGATCAATCCGGGAGCGAATTTCTTTGAGACAGGTCGAACCAAAAGGCATCAGCAGGTCATCGAGTTTGGGAAGTTTTTCCAGGGAAGATCGCAATGCACTCAGGTCTTTAGCGTTGGCGCTGGCCATGGCTATCTTACTGTTCAGCCGTTCCAGGTCATAGACGCCATCCAGGGCTTCAATCAGTTCAATCCGCTGCAGGCTTTCATCAACCAGTTCGGCAACCGCAGCCTGACGGGCCAGAATCTGGTCACGGTCGATCAACGGATAGTGGATCCAGTGGCGCAAGGTTCGACCGCCCATGGCGGTCACGGTACGATCCAGAACCCCCAGCAGCGAACCTCTTTTTTTGCCATCCAGCAAAGTGGCGGTCAACTCCAGGTTACGCCGGGTAGATTCATCAAGGACCATAAAGCTGCGGGTATGATAAGTCTGCAGCGGCCTGATATGGCGCAACTCGCCTTTCTGGGTCTGTTGCAGATAGAAGAGCACGCCGGACGCCGCTTGTAGCGCGGCAGGCAGCTCCTGACAGCCGAAAGATTCGAGCCCGGAGACGCCAAAGAACGAACAGAGTTGCTCGCGGACATAATCCGGTTCAAAGGACCACTCCGGGAGAAAACTGCACATCAATCCGTCAAGCAAGGAATCAATCTGTTTTTTTATTGCCCGGCCCGATTCATTTTCATTGAGCAGGACTTCCCGCGGTCGTAACGACCCAAGTTCGCTTTCAACCTGGGCGAGAGTTTCAACCTGGGTAACGCGAAACTCCCCGGTGGTGATGTCGATATGGGAAATCCCGTAACCGCTGTCCTGCCCGGCAATGGCGAGCAGATAGTTATTCTCTTTAGGCTCAAGGGTGTCGGTGTCGGTCACCAGGCCGGGCGTAACAACCTTGACCACCTCGCGCTTAACGATCCCCTTGGCGGCCTTGGGATCCTCAACCTGTTCGCAGATCGCGACTTTATGCCCTTCCGCGATCAATTTAGCGATATACCCCTGGCTGCTGTGGTAAGGCACGCCGCAAAGCGGAATTGCGTCGGCGTCTCCTTTATTCCTGGAGGTCAGGGTGATGCCGAGCACCCGGGAGGCGAGGACGGCATCGTCCATGAACATTTCATAGAAGTCACCAAGCCTGAAAAACAAAATGGCATCCTCGTAATCAGCCTTGATTTCGAGGTATTGGCGCATCAACGGTGTTGTTGTAGACATTTTTCTGTTCCTGCTTGACTCATCATGGATGAGAGAATTCGTTGTCGGCTGAGCAGCATGTTCAGCAATAGCATCGAAATGAAGGCGGTATGGTAGCAAAGGCCTTAAGACAAGTAAACTGGAACCACTTAATAAATCTTTCGTCCCCAAACGGCTTGCCCGTGGTCCTGTACTTGATCCGTTTTCTCCACGGCCCTCTCATTGCTTGACCCTGCTGGCCCGGAAATGCTAAGAAGTCCCAAACTTTAGCGAGTTATCGCCTGCTGACGAGGATCCTGCATGGAACAGTATTCATTTTCCACCACTGAAATCTTTGCCTCATCAACCTATGAGGTTCAAACCCTGGCCGATGAGATTCGTGCCGATCTGGCCTGTAAAGAGTTGCTGAAACACTTTCATCAAGACCTGTTGAGCGAAAAACGGCTCCCCCCACTGGAGGCCGGATTGCGTGCCGCCGGCGCTGATTATTTTCTGCGTGATTACCTGATCGATCATTGCCGGATGAATATTTTCCATTTTTCCGCAGCACAGGTTAAGGGTTTTGCCGGTAACTGGTATATTATCTCGACTTTGGAACCGAATCTGGTAGAACTTGAAAATATCCTGCTGGGGATAAGGGATTTCTATCTGTTCTGCAGCGCCCGTAAACTTTCAGCACCAGAGCAGCACGACGATATTGAACAGGCTTGCTCAGACCTGAGCTATTACCGTCAACGAATCGATGACTTTCACGCCTTGAGCGGTGATGGTTTTAGCAACTGGAATCGCCTGTGCCCTGATAAGTAGTTGGCAGCCGGAAACTCCGGATGCCAACGCATAAGTTTTCAGATTGGAAACGAGCAATTTTTCGTTGTGGCTAGGAAATCAAGGGCTGATGCGGAGGCGTAGTTCTTTACGCCGCGCAAATAAGCCCGCAGATAGACACCGACACGGCGGAAAAGGGCCGCTTCCGGGTGATAACTAAGTAAAAGGTACGCCTGTGATATTATCCGACAACTTGAAGGTGCGCGCCGCAACCTTCTCCATTTCCTGCGCGTTCAGCCTGGCCGTTATCAAACTCATTGTCGCGTTTTTCAGCGGTTCCATGGCCGTGATGGCTTCAGCCATCGATTCGCTCCTCGACATCCTCATGTCAGGGGTCAATTTCATGGCCATCCGCCACGCTGAGCAGCCGCCGGATCAGCGCCATCCCTTCGGGCACGGCAAATTCGAAACCCTGGCGACCCTGTTTCAGGCACTGGTCATTTTCGGTTCCGGAGCCTGGATCATCTACGAGTCGGTGATGCGGCTGAGTCAAGGCATCCAATTGGCCCAATTGGATCAGGGGATCGGGGTTCTGGCTTTCAGTTCTGTGGTCTCTTGGTTTATTGCACGTTACCTGCGCAGGATTGCCAAACAAACCGATTCCTCCGCACTGGAGGCGGACTCTCTGCATTTTCGTATGGATATTTACAGCAACCTTGGCCTGATGGCCGGCTTGCTGTTCATTCGCTTCTTCCATGTTGGCTGGCTCGATCCGGCCCTGTCAATTCTGGTGGCCTCTTACATTCTTCATGAGGCCGTCCAGTTGATCAAAAGGAGCCTGAACGATATGCTCGATCAGGAACTCCCCGAGTCGATTCAGCAGACCATCCATCGCGTTATCACCAACCACAACGGCCCGCTGTGCGGTTATCACGGCCTGCGGACCCGCCGCGCCGGATCCCTGAAAATCATGGATTTTCATCTCGAGGTTTGCAAAGACATGAGCGTGTCCGAAGCACATGATCTGGCCGATCGGCTGCAGGAGGAGATCGTCAGGGAGATCCCCGGCGCCGATGTGATTATCCACATCGATCCCTGCTCCGTTCGCCAATGTCCGGGTCAAGCGACCTGCGGCAGAAGACCGGGCAATCCGGCAATGACCGGCTTTGCTCAGGATCTCGACGGCTCGGCAAAACGTTAGCGGCCGACCATAATCCCCAGGGCTTCGGCCGTTGCGACCAATTCACCGTCCGGATCGACCAGATTTAAGTGGGCAACGGCACTGGCAATTTCAACTCCGATGACCTGAGTCCCTTTTAGGGCAACCATTTTCCCGTATTCGCCCTGCGCGATCAGTTCCACCGCCTTGACCCCGAACCGGGAAGCCAGAATCCTGTCGTATGGGGTCGGGGTCCCGCCCCGCTGCAAATGGCCGAGAGTAACAACCCGGGTTTCGATGTCGTTACACTGCTCGATTTGCCGTGCCACTTGGTAACCGACTCCACCGAGTTGGGCAACTCCGAGATTTTGCGCAGCTGATTTTTGGACGATTTTCTCACCGGAAACCGGGAAAGCCCCTTCCGCAACCACAATAATCGAAAACCGGCTGCCGTGCTCACGGCGTTTTTCAATAGCGTGACATAACTTATTGACAGAGTAAGGAATCTCCGGAATCAGAATAGCATCGGCTGAGCCGGCGATCCCGGCTTCCAGGGCGATCCAACCGGCATCCCGGCCCATCACCTCAACCACCATAGCCCGATGATGGCTCTCCGCAGTGGTGTGGAGGCGATCAAGCGCCTCGGTCACAATGCCGACCGCGGTGCGGTAGCCAAAGGTGACATCGGTCGCTTTCAGATCGTTGTCGATGGTCTTCGGCACGCCAACAACCGGAAGCCCCTTCTCAGCAAGACCAAGGGCAATCTTCAAGGTACCGTCACCGCCCACGGCAATGAGGACATCAGCACCAAGATTTTTAAAAGTTTCCACGACCCGATCAGAGGCATCATGAAGTTCAAGTTTACCATCAACTTCTACAGGATAACTAAATGGATTACCGTGATTACTTGTCCCAAGAATCGTTCCACCACGGGGCAGGATGCCGCGCACATCAGCCAGCCCCAGTTCACGCCAGCGCAGCTTGCCGACCAGACCGTCAAAGCCATCTTCGATACCAAGAACCCGCCAGCCATGCTGATTGACAGCGGTCTTGACAACCGCCCGGATAACGGCATTCAACCCCGGGCAGTCGCCACCACCAGTCAATATTGCCAAGGTTTTGGACATATCGGCTACTTCTCCTTTGCTTCCTGGCCTGAAGTCGTATTTCGGTCAGGATCAGTGGCGATGGCCAACTGGCTGAACCCGGCCTGCTTGGCGATATCCATCAAGCGGATGACCTGGCCATGCAGGGCATTGCGATCAGCCATCAACAAGAAAGTCGTCTGCCTGGCCTGATCGGGCTTATAGGAGCGCAACTGGGCAGTCAGTTCGTCCAGAGTCACTTTCCGGCGCTGCAGAAAGACCTCGCCCTTATCGGTCAGATACACATGAACCTCTTTATTTTCCTTGATGATCGAATCGGATCCGGTTTGCGGCAGATCAATGGTCAAGCCGGGTTTTTCGATAAAGGTTGTGGAAATCATAAAAAAGATCAGCAGCAAGAAAACCACATCGATCATCGGTGTCAGATCAACCTTGGGTGATTCAGGAATGCGGCGGCGAAAACCCATAACGCTATTCCTCAATAAGATCGATAACCTGCATGGTGACTTCCTCAAGTTCAAGGACCAGTCGGTCAGACCGGCTCAGCAGGTAACGGTGCAGCAGAATCATGGGGACCGCAACCGTCAATCCAGCGGCGGTGGTAATCAGGGCCTGGGAAATCCCTCCACCAAGAGTAGACGGGGAACCGACCCCCTGGCTGGCAATAATATTGAAGGCCTCGATCATCCCGACGACAGTCCCCAACAATCCGAGCAGCGGGGTGATGTTGGCAATGGTTCCCAGCAGTCCCAGATAACGTTGCAAAGCCACGGCTTCCCGCTCTCCAACTTCCTCGGCGAGGCTTTTGAGCTCGCTACGTTGACGCCCGTGATGCTTAAGGACCACATAAAGGATTCTGGCCAGCGGCGAACCTTGCTCGCTGCACAAGCCAAGCGCCTGTTCTTTGTTATCGGTCTGCAGTAACTTGAGGATGTTCTTGCGTAAGCCGATGAGCTGCCGACGGACCTTGAAAAAGGCAAAGACCCGCTCCATGAAGATGGCCCAGCCGATGATGGAGCAAAGCAGGATCGGATACATCAACGGTCCGCCATGTTTAAAGATTTCAATCATTCCCAATAACCTTTTTAAAAAACATTTCCATAGACTTGAACGTGCAATCAATTCCCTGCCAATAAGGCAGCGGTCTGCGTTACAAAGGCTAACGGTAACACCGAACCGGAACAAATGAAATTTGAATTTCGTTATGAATTGATGTCAGCTCAGTCCAGCCGAATGATTTCAGCGTGGACGACATCCCCAAGATGCAGAACTCCGACACTGTGAAAAGGCGCCCCTCGTCGTTGGGTCGGGCTCCCTGGGTTGAAGAGGAGGAGTTTACCCTGGCGCTGAGAGAGCGGCTGATGACTGTGGCCGAATACCAGGATATCGATATCCCGGTCGGTGAACACTGTCAAGACCCGTTTTTCAATCCCCGCCGCTGCTCCCCAGCCGTGAATCAGACCGATCCGCCAGGGAGCAAAGTCGATAATTCGCCAGTCGGGTAAATCACTGCGCCCCATGTCCATATTACCGCGGACCCCATACCACGGGAGCGGATAAAAACAGCTTTCCAGCTCCGGGCAGACCTGGTCCCCGGCATGCAGGATTGCATCTACCCCCCGGAAGGGTCCGTTCAATAGCAGCTCTGCAAGATTGGCGGCATCCGCCAATGAGTTGACATGGGTGTCAGACAGGACACCGATTCTTGAGTTCATATCTGTTTGGCCTTTTCAAGGTGGTCAGATCCCGCCATGTTTTTTAGTTTTTCGCCATTTTTTGATCTCAAAATTTCCCATATACCGCAGAGGTCTTTGCAACACTCTGTTTTAACGGTTTTTTTATTTATTGCCATTCTTGGCATTAGCATTGCGATGTAGAAAAAAAAGTTTATATTCAATATGATAGACCAATTGAGCTTGACTTTCATTTAGTGCGCCTATAATTTTTCAGCTTCATTAATTTTGTATGTGGTCCAACATTCCGTCGTTTTACAACGATATTTGACCACTTGATTGACGACCGCACATTATTTACGGGAGGAGAGACCCACATGTCAATGCGCGAAGATGCACTCAACTACCACAGTTCCGGACGAAAGGGCAAAATTGAAGTTATCACCACCAAGCCTTGCGCAACCAGCCGCGACCTGTCACTGGCCTATAGCCCAGGAGTTGCCGAGCCCTGTCTTGAAATCGAGAAAAACCCTGATGACGCCTACAAGTATACCGCGAAAGGGAATCTGGTCGCTGTCGTCTCCAACGGCTCGGCAGTTCTCGGCCTTGGCAACATCGGCGCGTTGGCCGGCAAACCGGTCATGGAAGGAAAAGGCGTCCTCTTCAAAAGCTTTGCCGATGTCGATGTCTTCGATATTGAGCTCGACACCCAGGACCCGGATGAAATCATTCGGACGGTGAAACTGCTGGAACCGACCTTCGGCGGGATCAATCTGGAAGATATCAAGGGGCCGGAGTGCTTCTATATCGAGGAAAAGCTCAAGGAGATCATGGACATCCCGGTGTTTCATGATGACCAGCACGGCACCGCCATTATTGCCGCGGCCGGCATGGTCAACGCGCTGGAGATCGTCGGCAAGAAGATCGAAGATGTTCGCATTGTTGTTAACGGGGCCGGGGCCGCCGGTATCGCTTGCGCAAACTTGGCCATCAGCATGGGGATCGATAAAAACAACGTCATCCTCTGCGACACCAAGGGGGTTATCTATAAAGGCCGGACGGAAGGGATGAACCCCTACAAGGAACGCCTGGCTGCCGAAACCGAGGCCAGAACCCTGGCCGATGCCATGGTTGATGCCGATATCTTCTTTGGTGTCTCCGCCAAAGGGGCTTTGACCACAGACATGCTGAAATCGATGGCCAAAGACCCGATCGTTTTTGCCATGGCCAACCCGGACCCGGAGATTACCCCGCCGGATGCAAAATCGGTGCGCGGCGATGTCATTATCGGCACCGGCCGTTCCGACTATGCCAATCAGGTTAATAACGTGCTCTGCTTTCCGTTCCTGTTCCGCGGCGCTTTGGACACCCATGCCACCGCCATCAACGATGAAATGAAACTGGCCGCCGTCAAGGCCCTGGCCGACTTGGCCAAGTTGGATGTCCCGGATTCGGTACGTAAAGCATATGCCGGCGAGAGCATTCAATTCGGTCGTGAATACATTATTCCCAAACCGTTTGACCCACGGGTCCTGCTCTATGTCGCTCCTGCCGTCGCGCAGGCCGCCATGGACAGCGGTGTGGCCAGACGGCCCATCGAAAACATGGAAAAATATCTTGAATCCCTCGAAGCAATGCAGGGACGTTCCAAAGAAATCATGCGCGGCCTGATCAACAAGGCAAAAGCCAATCCGAAACGGGTCGTCTTCCCGGAAGGTGAAGAGGACAAGATCCTGCGTGCGGCCCAGATCCTGATCAATGAGAAAATTGCTATACCGATCCTGCTCGGGGTTGAGGACACCATCCGTAAACGGGCCAAGGAATTGTTCCTGGACCTTGATGATGTGGAGATTGTCGATCCCATGACCTGCGACAAGTGCAGTGAATATATCGACAGTATGCTCATCAAGCGGCAACGCAAAGGGGTCACCAAGTCCGGAGCCAAACGTCGCATTATGACCAACAACAACTACTTTGGCGCGATGATGGTCAACAAAGGGGATGCCGATACCATGTTGTCGGGCATTAACCAGCACTATCCAGAAACCATCCGCCCCGCCCTTGAAGTCATCGGCAAGCAGGACAAGCTGTCAAAAGTCCATGGCATGTACATGATGGTCTTCAAGAAAAAGGTGGTGTTCTTTTCGGACGCAACCGTGGATATCGATCCAACTCCCGAAGAACTTGCCGAGACCGCAATCCTGACCGCGGAGAAGGTCCGCCAGTTCGATATCGAGCCGCGTGTCGCCATGCTGTCTTTTTCCAACTTCGGCAGTTCCAGCCATCCGTCCGCGCTGAAAGTTAAAAAAGCCACAGCCCTGGTCAAACAGCAAGCTCCGGATCTCATCGTCGAAGGAGAGATGCAGGCTAATGTTGCCCTCGACCCCGAATTGATGGAAGAGCAATACCCGTTTTCAGTACTCAAAGGGAATGCCAATGTGTTTATCTTCCCGGACCTGCAATCCGGCAATATCAGCTATAAGCTGCTCAATAAGCTGGGCGGCGCCGAAGCGGTCGGACCGATCCTGATGGGGATGCAGAAACCGGTTCATGTGCTGCAGCGTGGTGACGACGTTACCGACATTATCAACATGGCCGCCGTTGCCGTGGTGGATGCGCAGGAGGATTCCCGTTAACCCACCACCCGCTGCGAAGCAGAGACAAAGTAAGCCGATAACAGCCGGGAGCTTTCCTATGGGAAGCTCCCGTTTTTATTCAACCAGCTGTTTTCAATAGCAACTTTCCTTCCTGACGGTTTCCTGCTAGGATGCCACTGCAATAGCCGGATGAGCAATGCCCAAAGAATGTTCCCAGGGAACCAGGCAGACCGGTTGCTTCGTTCTTAAAGAGACCCAAGCCTTTAAATTTCCAACTGAAACAGAAAGAGTCCCTCAATGAAATATTGCAGCACACGCGGAAAAGTGAGCGGTTTAAGTTTCACTGAAACGATTATGATGGGCCTAGCAGATGACGGCGGCCTGCTTCTCCCCGAACAGATCCCGACTCTGAGCAAGGATGAACTGCAGCAACTCGCCAAGCTCCCCTACCCGGAGCTTGCTTTCAATATCATTTCTAAATTTGCTACCGATATCCCGGCAGCGGATTTGCGAAAGATCATTGAGCGATCATACGCCAGCTTCAACCACCCGGACGTCACCCCGGTTGTACATCAGGATGACCTGTTTATTCTTGAATTGTTCCATGGCCCGACCCTGGCGTTCAAGGATGTCGCCTTGCAGTTCCTCGGCAACCTGTTTGAATATGTCCTCGCCAAGCAGGACCGCCATATGAATATTATTGGCGCCACCAGCGGAGATACCGGCAGTGCAGCAATTTACGGTGTCCGCGGCAAGGATAAGATCAATATCTTCATCCTCCACCCGCAGGGGAAGGTTTCTCCTGTTCAGGAGATGCAGATGACCACGGTGCTGGATAAGAATGTTTTCAACATCGCCGTAACGGGAACCTTTGACGATGCCCAGGCCATCGTCAAAGATATCTTCGGTGACCTTGATTTCAAACAGAACTTTGCCCTGGGCGCGGTTAACTCCATTAACTGGGCCCGGGTTCTGGCGCAGGTGGTTTACTATTTTTATGCCTGGTTCCAGGTCCAGGCCAAAACCTCTGCCACGGAGATGGATGTCGCCGTGCCGACCGGCAATTTCGGTGATATTTTCGCCGGATATGTGGCCAAAGCCATGGGTGTCCCGATCAAGCGCCTGATCCTGGCCACCAATTCGAACAATATCCTCAGCCGTTTTATCAACCACGGCGATTATTCCAAGGCGACAGTTCACCATTCACTGTCCCCGTCAATGGACATTCAAGTGGCCAGCAACTTTGAACGCTACCTGTTTTATCTTTATGACGGCCAGGCTGACAAGGTCTGCGCGGCCATGGATCGGTTCAAGGAAACAGGCGCGATTTCCGTTAATGAAGAGCAACGAAAGCAGGTGACTGAAATCTTCGCCGCAGCTTCCATTGATGATGAAGAGACCGTTGCAACGATCCGCGAGTTCAAGGCAAAAACCGGCTATACCCTCGATCCTCACACTGCCGTGGGCGTTGCGGTCGGCCGCCAGCTCCGCAGCCCCGATTCTCCCCTGCTCTGCCTTGCCACGGCCCACCCGGCCAAATTCGGCGACACCGTCGAACAGGCTACCGGTGAGACTCCAGCGCTGCCGGAGGCTTTTGCCGACCTGGAGCGTCGTGAACGCAGGGTCGAAGTTCTTGAAGCTAAGGTTGAAGTTATCAAAAACTATATTTCTCAAAAAGCCGGTTGAGAATCCCCTTCTCTCCACTTGCAAACCTGCCGACTCATGCTAAATTTTCTCATTAAAGTTGTTATCCGGTGCTTGCCGGATAACAACTCTCAGTAGCCATCTGAAAAATAACCTGTTAAAAAATGAGCCAGGGAGGTCGGAATGGATGCCATTTCAGCGGATAAAGTCATTGAATTAGTTCAAACCTATGGTCTACCTTTGATCTGGGCGATTATCATTTTTGTCATCGGGCGCATCGTCTCCGGTGTGCTTGCGAACGGCGTGGCAAAAATGATGCATAAAAGCCGGGTCGATGAAACCCTCGTCAAATTTGCCAGAAGCCTGACCTATATCGCGCTGATGACCTTTGTCGTCTTGGCGGCCCTTAGTAAACTGGGCATTCAGACCACATCATTTGCAGCGGTCATTGCTGCCGCCGGTCTTGCTATCGGCTTGTCCCTGCAGGGAACTCTGGGGAATTTTTCTTCCGGGGTGATGCTGATCCTGTTTCGGCCTTTCAAGGTCGGAGATTTTGTCGATGCGGGAGGAGTTTCTGGAATCATTGAAGAAATTCAGATTTTCAGCACCAAAATGCGCTCTCCGGACAACAAGGAAATCATTGTTCCCAACGGGCAAATTATTGGCACGACCATTACCAATTACTCCGCCAAGGAAACCCGGCGGGTGGATATGGTCGTCGGGGTCAGCTACAGTGATGATCTAAAAAAAGTGCGCTCCGTTATCGAGGATCTGCTGAATCAGGACGCACGAATTCTGGCTGACCCTGCCCCCACCATCGGGGTTCTGGAACTGGGTGACAGCAGCATTAATTTTGCCGTCCGTCCGTGGGTCAAAAGCGGTGACTACTGGCCGGTGCTGTTCGACTTCCATGAGAATGTCAAACTGCGCTTCGATGCCGAAGGGATTTCCATCCCCTTCCCGCAGCGCGATATCCATATCGTCAAAGAGGATGCTGTCGCCTGAGCTTGTGGTGTCGTATCGGCGCCTTGATTCAAAACTGACAAATCCAGGCACCGCCCTTTAAATAAAATACCATGTTGGCCTCTGCGGTAGACTTGAAGGAAATCCCCATTTCTGAACAAGTCAGGAGGCCAACATGGCAAAGTACAGTTTATCAGCTCTGCAGTCTTTTCTCTCAATATATCAAGATGAGCCTTTCTGGATCGGCCTGGATGTTCACAAGCGCAGCTATCATGTCGCCTTACTCAGGGCAGACGACAAGGCGTTTGCATTTACAACAGTTGCTAATCCAGAAGTGTTTGTAAAGCAATTATCCCAGCTCAATATTCAGGTTGCAGGAGTTGCCTACGAAGCAGGGCCAACAGGATTCTCTCTTGCTCGCGCCCTCCAGGCAACAGGATTCCCTGTGACCGTTGCCGCCCCGAGTAAAATCCCGAGAAGCGTCAGTCCTGGATCGAAAACAGATCGACTCGACTGTTTGAAGCTAGCGCACTATTGCTCAAAAGGATTGATTCGACCGATTGCTGTGCCGTCAGCCGCAGAAGAGGCTCAGCGTTCTTTGCTGCGTCGTCGACATCAATTGATAGATCGAGTTCGTCAATGCAAGCAGAGGATTAAGGGGTTTCTGCTTTACCATGGTTTCGAGGAAACGGAGGCCGTCAGAAACTGGCGATCGGACTCTAGAGAGAATATCGCAGCACTTCCTCTTTTGCCCGAGGGCCGCTTAACTATTGACAGCCACTTGCGAGAGCTGGAATTTCTTCAACAGGAGCTAAGTGAAGTGGCAGGTCAACTGGAGCAACTCAACCGGCATCCCAAACACCGGCCTGTGATTCGAGCGCTGACAAGTGTTCCTGGTGTTGGCAAAGTGGTTGCCACAACTTTTCATCTGGAACTATTTCGTCCTGAACGTTTTCATCGTTCAGAAGAGGTCACCAGCTATCTTGGGCTCGCACCAACCGTTCGGCACAGTGGCGAAAAGACACCTCGCGGGTACTTGATGCCGGTTGGGCAAAAACGCTTACGATCCTTGTTGATTGAAGCGGCCTGGATATGGCGAGCAAAAGATGCAAAAGCTAGCGAAATGTACAACAAACTGCTCAGTAAAACCGGTATTCCGCAAAAAGCGATTACAGCATTGGCAAGAAAACTGGCGATTATTCTCTGGCGCTTGAGCATCGAACAAAGGGCCTACCGACCTTCAGTATAAACAGGTCTGACGCGACGGGCTTTTGGCCACTTCGGGTGGCGGAAATAAAATGGCGAGGTTCTTTGAGCGTACCGAATTGGTACTTGGCGATATGAGACGCGAATAAGAAAAGGATAGTGCTCAAACACCCTCGGTTTTTAACAACAGGAAAGTTATGTCTTGACAAGGGGCCACATAAGAAAAGCCCCCGGATAATTCCGGGGGCTTTTTTGCTGTGCGGAGTAAGAATTAGCAATCGAAGTAGAGAGCGAATTCTTCCGGGCAGGGACGCATACGAACAGCGTCAACTTCAGCGGCAGTTTTGTAGCTGATCCACATGTCAATGACATCCTCGGTGAAGACATCGCCTTTGAGCAGGAACTCATGATCTTCTTTGAGGTTTTTGAGAGCATCTTCAAGTGAAGTGGCAACACTTGGGATGTCTTTAAGTTCTTCAGGAGACAAACCGTAGATGTCTTTATCCAGCGGTTGACCCGGATCGATTTTGTTTTCGATGCCATCCAGACCGGCCATGACCATCGCTGCAAAAGCGAGGTAACCGTTGGCAGCAGCATCGGGAGTCCGGTACTCGACCCGCTTGGCTTTTTCGTTGTTGGTGACCGGAATACGCAACGAAGCTGAGCGGTTCCGGTTGGAGTAAGCCAGATTGACAGGGGCTTCGAAACCAGGAACCAAACGCTTGTAAGAGTTGGTGCTGGGGTTGGTGAAAGCACACAGCGCCTTGGCATGTTTCATAATGCCGCCGATATAGTACATGGCGATTTTGGAAAGGCCGCCGTAGCCGTCGCCGGCAAACAGGTTTTTGCCGTCTTTCCACAGGGACTGGTGGCAGTGCATACCGGAGCCGTTATCATTGTAGATCGGCTTCGGCATGAAGGTGACGGTTTTACCGTTGCGGACGGCAACGTTTTTGATGACGTATTTAAACCACTGTAGATTATCGCCCATGCTGAGCAGGGAGTCGAAGCGCATATCGATTTCAATCTGACCGCCAGTCGCAACTTCGTGGTGAGCACATTCAATGTGCAGACCGACTTGTTGCAGGACAGCAACCATTTCATTCCGCAGATCGATCATGCTGTCAGTCGGTGCGCAGGGGAAGTAGCCTTCTTTGTGACGCGGCTTGTAGCCAAGGTTGGGGAACTCTTCGCGGCCGGTGTTCCAGATCCCTTCAACGGAATCGACGCTGTAGAAAGATTCATTGGAGCTGGAAGCATAGCGAACATCGTCAAAAACGAAGCACTCCGGTTCCGGACCGAAATAAGCGGTGTCGGCAATGCCGGTCGATTTAAGGTAAGCTTCTGCTTTCTGAGCGATGTAGCGTGGGTCGCGGGAGTAACCTTCACGGGTAATCGGGTCGATGATGTTGCAGATCAGGCTCAGGGTGGTCATTTCCACAAAGGGGTCGATCTTGGCGGTTTTCGGGTCGGGCATGATCAGCATGTCGGAATTGTGAATCGGCTGCCAGCCACGGATCGAGGAACCATCAAAACCGATGCCTTCTTCGAAGGTTTCTTCGCTGAACTCACAAATCGGAGTGGTAAAATGCTGCCAGATACCGACGAAGTCGAGAAACTTGTAATCAACAAACTGCACATCATTTTCTTCTGCAAACTTAACTACTTCACTTGGGGTCATCGTTGATTTCTCCTTTTGATTGATGATTTCCTCTTAAAGACCACCTATTCAATTCTAAATGAAGAACAATTTAGAACTATAATGCGTCTTCGCCCCGTTCACCGGTACGAATCCGCACAACATCCTCAATGGAAGTGACGAAAATTTTGCCGTCACCGATCCGACCGGTTTTAGCTGATTCGGCAATTGTATCCACGACTTGGGCGACCAGATCGTCGGAAACAATGATTTCCATTTTGATTTTCGGAATAAAGTCGACAACATACTCGGCCCCACGATAAAGCTCGGTATGGCCTTTTTGCCGCCCGAAGCCCTTGACCTCGCTGACGGTAATTCCCTGAATGCCTATTTCGTTCAGAGCCTCTTTAACTTCGTCGAGTTTGAAGGGCTTAATTATCGCTTCAACCTTACGCATAGGACCTGCCTCCTTTTGCTGTTTAATATTCTGTCAAAAAAATCTGACGTTTAAACTGGACAGGATACAAGCAAAGATCCTGCCAGCAATTATCTATCCGACAATAAAATAAAATTGTTAAAATTTCAAACAGATAGCCACCTCAAAAAAAATTACATCTGGGGCGTTCCGGATCTATTGCAATGCCTGCCTAATAAATAGCCAAAGCGATCCTGGTCTGCATAAGATTAAGGCAGATGCCTAGGGCCGTCTCCTCAGATAAGTGATACTTTCACAATGATATGTCTGTGGAAACATGTCCAATGGCTGACTTGAAACCACCTCGTAGCCACAATGGATGAGCCGGCACAGATCGCGGGCAAAAGTCTGCGGGTCGCAGGATATATATATAACATGACTGACCATTTTCTCGGCAATCTGTTTCATTACCTCGTATGCGCCGCTTCGGGGCGGATCAAGGATCAGGATGTCAACCGGAAACGAGGCGAGCAATCCGCTCAGGTCCTGTTCGGCCGAATGGCACTGAAAATGTGCATTCAAAAGTCCGTTATCGACAGCGTTCTGTTTTGCCATCGCGATCGACAACGGCGACTCTTCAACGCCTAGCACCCGATCAACCCGTCGGGCCAGCGGCAGAGAAAAATTGCCCATCCCGCAATACAGGTCAACAACCCGGTCATTTTTGGACCAGTTCAGCAAATCGAGAACCTTTGCCACCATCACCCGATTCTGGGCCAGATTGATTTGGGCAAATCCGCCAACCAAATACTTCAATTCCAATGGAGGTTCGTCGACGAGAATACCCAGTCGGCCATCGCCACAGACCGTCTGAATCTTTTTCTTGGTGCCCTGCTGCAGAAAAATATCAGCCAGCCCCTGCAAAGCCCCAAGCCGGTCAGCAAGGTCCGAGCTGTGATGGCCAAGGTAGTGGACCACCGCAGTGCATTTGTCGTGGTCGTCAATGGCCAGATCGATCTGGGGAATCTCCCCCGCAAAAAATGAACCATTGATACGGATACGCAATTCACCTAGTAATCCGTTCAGCTTATCAGGAATCAGCGGACAGTGCTCCACGCCAACAACATAGCGGCTTTGGGGCCGGTAAAATCCGGTAATGAAACCGGCCCCGGTATTGTGACATTTGATCTGCACACGGCTGCGGTAGGCAAATGGTTCCGGAGCCACCAGCAATGGCAGAATCCGCTCTTCACTGATGCTGCAACGGCGAATAAGTGTCTGCCGAAATAGATAATCTTTCCAGAAGGCCTGTTCCGGATAGGCAAGATGCTGCCATTGACAGCCACCGCACTCTCCGGCGACCGGGCAAATCGGTTGACAGCGCCCCGGGCCGGGTTCGACCAGATCGACCAGCCGAGCCTCGGCATAGGTTTTTTTACGCTTGCTAATCGCACAGGTAATGACATCGCCGACAGCGGTATGCGGGACGAAAACGACCTGCCCCTCATGGCGAACCAGCCCTGCCCCGCCATTGACCAGTGCTTCAACGGACAACGGCGGCAGGATTTCAGGAGTGGTGCTTGTTACAGATCTGGACACGGTCGTTATCAGTTCGCAGTCGGCTTGAAACTGTCGGCGTCGAAATTCAGGGTAGCGAAGTAATCCTCTAACGTCTCTTCCCGTCGGATCAATTCAACACTGCCGTCAGCACGCATGAGCAGTTCCTTCGGCCGCAGGCGTGCATTGTATTGGAATCCCATGGCATGACCGTGAGCACCGGTATCATGGATCACCACGATGTCACCATCAACAATTTGCGGAAGTTCCCGCTGAACGGCAAACTTGTCATTATTTTCGCACAGTGAACCGACCAGATCATAAACATGATCCTTTGGTGCCGCCTCTTTGCCAAGGATGTCGATGTGATGATAGGCGCCGTAAAGGGCCGGACGCATCAACGAGGACATGCAGGCATCAAGGCCGATATAGTTGCGATAAATCTGCTTATGATTAATGGCCGTGGTCACCAGGCAACCATGCGGCCCGGTCATGAACCGACCGCTCTCCATGTACATGCGCGGTGCATAGCCATGTTGCTCTTTAAACGCGTTGAACAACCCGGTAACCTCGGCGGCCAGGGCAGAGATATTCAGGGCTTCCTGCTCGGGTCGATAAGGAATTCCGAACCCACCACCGATATTGACGAATTCAAAGCGGATATCCAACTCGGCGGAGACCGTCTCAACAATCTCCAGGACCATCCGGGCCGTTTCAACCATATAGGTGTAATCCAGTTCGTTGGAGGCGACCATGGTGTGCAGTCCGAAGCGCTTGGCGCCTCTGGCCCGAGCCAGTCGGTAGGCCTCGACGACCTGCTCATGGCTGACCCCGTATTTTGCCTCAACCGGATTGCCGATAATCACATTACCGGTCCGGCGCGGACCCGGATTGTAACGGAAGCAGACCAGCTCAGGGAATTCGGGAACTTTTTCAATCAGGGACATATCGTCCAGGTTCAGGATGCTCCCCCCGTCGGCTGCGGCTGCGGCAAACTCGGCTGCAGTGGTATTGTTTGAGGTGAACATGAGGTCTTCGGCACGTGCACCAATCTGCCGGCTCAGCACCAATTCGGCGATGGAACTGCAGTCAAACCCAAAACCCATGTCGTGCATCAGTTTGAGAATACGAGGGTTGGGCAATGCCTTAACCGCATAGTATTCACGAAATCCGTCAATCCCTGCGAAAGCTTTTTTCAGTGCTTCACCGGTCTCGCGGATACCGACTTCATCGTAAATATGAAAAGGCGTACCATAATGATCAACCAACTGCTGGGCAATGGGAAACAAACGCTCTTTAAAACTCTGTGACATGGGCATGAACAGACTCCTTTTATTCCGCTACTAGCCGGGTTAGGTCAATTTTTCGGGTTTCTTTGATGGTATTTAAAACGATACTGGTTTTGGTTTGCTGAACCCCTGGAATGGTCCCGATCTCTTCGGCCAGAATTCTACCAAGTTCGGTATTGTCAGCAACCCGGAGCTTGAGCAGGTGGCCATCTTCTCCAGCGACCTGATGCACATCCTGCACCCCGGTCACCTGAGCTAATCGGCCCGCAAGGTCGGCTCGATCCGAAGAGATCGCATAAACCTGCACAAAAGCGGTCAGGCCCTGGTTGAAGGCGGCCGGATTGAGGCGGACCTCGTACCCTTCAATAATGCCCCGTTCTTCGAGCTTGCGAATTCTTTCCAGCACGGCGGAAGGTGCCATATTAACTTGACGGGCAACTTCGGCATTCGGGATACGGGCTTTCTCCTGAAGGATCGCCAGTATTTTGTGGTCAATTTCGTCGATCATTCTCTAATTCTCCATTTCCATAGAATATTATTCTTTTTGAAAAAGAAAGTCAACTCCATCGTTCAGTTCGTGTCGAATCAATTCAGACTTAAAAAATGTCCGTAGGTTAGAGGTGTTCATTGTATTTTGAAAATGATTTTCACTGAAATGACTAATGGACAAGCTTCAACCGTACAGGCAGGCAGTGAATCCGGGAGGCGCTCACAAAAGTGAATGTAATGAAATGACAAAAACAGAACAGTCAAAAAAGATTGGCGGTCAAGTCCAGGCTAAACGATACCGACAACTTTACCCAGCAGATATCCGGAATAACAGAGATAAACGAGGATCAGCAGAGCACCCATGGGGCGGGTGATCCGTCGCTGCCCTTTGCGACCCCTGCCAACAAAAAACAGAGCAAGGGTCAATCCGCCCATGACCGAACAGTCCCGATAGAGGATTTCAGGTCCGACGGTCAGCGGGTGGATAAGTCCGGCAATCCCGACAACGGCAAGAGTGTTGAACAGGTTGGAGCCAAGAACATTACCAAGAGCCAGGTCGTGTTCGCCTTTGCGGGTCGCGGCAATGGCGGAAGCAAGCTCAGGCAATGAAGTCCCGATAGCAACAACGGTCAGGCCGATGATCAGATCGCTGACGCCGAAAGCCTGGGCGATTTCGACAGCTCCCCAGACCAGGGCGCGGGAACTGAGAATCAACAGGATCATTCCCATGATCAGCCAGAACAGAGCCGTTTTCAGGGGGATCGGGTTCATTTCCAGTTCAACATCCAGATCAACTTCCAGACTGTCCCGCCTTTGATGAAGCCCCAGCCAGATCCACCAGCCCATAACCGCGAAGAACACGACCAGCAGAACTACGGCATCAAGGCGGCTCAGATACAGGTCAAAGAGTTGGCCGGCAGCCAACAAAGTGGTCAGGAGTAAGATGGGCAATTCCTTGCGCAATATGCCTGATTGTATCGATATCGGACTGATAACCGCGGTCACACCAAGAATCAACGCAATGTTCGAAATATTTGAGCCATAAGCATTTCCGAGTGCCAAACCCGGGTTCCCCTGGGCCGCGGAAATAGCGGAAACAACCATCTCAGGAGCGGAGGTACCAAACCCGATGATCACCATCCCGATCAGCAATGATGGCATCCCGGCATGACGTGCTGTTGCCGCTGCGCCTTCGACAAATTTATCGGCACTCCAGACCAGCACGACCAGTCCGGCAAGAAGAACAAGAGCAGGAACCACTAACGACATATTAACAACCTGGGAAAATCCATCTGGAAAGGAAAAAATAGCCTAAAGCCATCAGTTACAATCTTGAATCATTGAAAATTACCAAATCTCGGGCAGAGTCGTCTCAAACATAAACATTTTGAGGCACACCACTGCTCTCGACAGCGCCTAAGAACCCAGGTGGGTTCTCGGGATACGTCAGAAGAGACGATGACCGGATAACGGCTGGTCCGCGAAAGACGTATTGTGCACTTTATGCAGGCATTTTTCAATGCCATTGGCAGGCAGACAAGGGAAACCCGCAAGCCTCAAGCCCGAAAGGCAAAAAGCGATCACAAATTCTTAAAATTTCGATATTGCCTGGGTTGATAATTAGACAACTTGGCCAATCACTTTATTTGGTGTGACAGAACCGTATCCCGGCCTTTCATTTGTTCTTCAAAATCAATACGATTTACGAAAGTGCGGGTGAAAGCACTTCGGACACGGCGGAATCCGTGCGGTTTTTTTCATATGAATCTGCTCACCGCAGTTTTTGCAAGTCAAAGTCCCCGGGCTGGTCACTTCCCCGGTTTTGAACTCGATATTCTGCTGAGATTTTTGAGCCCACTCGTTCAGCGTGTCTGCCGAAGCCGACAGGATTCTGGCAAAGATGCTTTGGGCCCCGGCGGCAATGCGGCTGGGATCGACCGCTTCCTTGAGGGATTCTTTCGCCTTATTGGCATCTTTGACCGTATGTTCAAGATCCCGGCGTACAAACTGAGAGATCTTGTCTGCCTGCTCTCGGGTAAACTCTCCGGCCGCTTCCAGTTCGTCCCCCGCCTTTTTTAAGGCTTCGTCGAGGTTTTTGCGACCGCTTTCAAGCAGTTTTTCCGTCCTGGCAAGCAGTTTTTCATACAGGCTGACATCTTTTTTCCCGTTTTTAACCTGATCGTCTTCTGGCATGGGCAAGCTCCTTAAGATCAAACAAATTGTTGTTCAACCAGGGAATTCATGTTTGCATCCTGCTCATCAAATAGTACCAGAATTCAAAACTTTTTGGTTGGTTGCCCAGATTGATTTAACCGAGCCAACTTATTTATAGCCCTGCTCTGGATCTTTCCCAAGGGGGATCAAGGCGACAACCAGAACCGCAAAAGGTCCAATAAACAGGGCAATGACAAACCAGAGGTATTTATTTCGGCCACGGCTGCCGGCGACAGCGTATGCAGCGCAGGCGAACAGTATCCAGATCAGCAAGTATTCCATATGGGTTACCTTCTTCCTGACAACAAAGCTTAAGGCCAGACAGTCTGTTACAGGCGCAGTGGACCAATTCCCAAACGTTGCCTTACCATAGCACAAAAATCAAGGGCAAGGCTTCCGTTCCGCCCCGGATAGCGATATACTTACAGGTACAGGAAAGGAGTGATGCCTATCGAAGACGAGACAGAGCAGTTGAGAAGGTTTTCCACCCATCCGGCATGTCAAAATGGCGGATCATCCCGTGTAAGGATTAACATACAAACAGAAGGCCCGCAGACAACATGCTCAGCGGGCCTTTCACTATTTATCCTAAACAAATTCGCTTAAACAGGCCAGGACCGGTTTAACAATCCACAACCTCCGGCAGGTATTTCGCCACGTCCATGAAATAGCCATCCAGATCGGTATCGACAAAAAAACGCTGCTCTGCGGCCGGCAACATCACTTCCCCCTGGCTGACAATAATCGTCGGCGCGGTTGTCAGGTATGGCAAATGGGAGGCCGGCGACACCTGCAGGGAGGAACCGAGCACCAACAGCAGATCGCATTCGGCCACCAGCTCCTCAGCAGCAGCAAACTGATGAACCATCTCCCCGAAAAATACGATATCCGGTTTCAGAACACCGTGACAGTCAGGGCAGCGGGCGACCGGCGGAGTTGGGCTCTCAGCCATTAGTCTTTCCCACCAGGCATAGCTGAGATTGTGAAAATGTTGCCCGCAAGCCTGACAGGTCGCACTGCTGTAGGAACCGTGCAGTTCGATGATCTTCTTGTTGCCAGCCTGATGATGGAGCAGGTCGATATTCTGGGTAACGACACTGGCAAGGCGCTGCCCCTGCTCCAGCCGGGCCAGGAAATTATGGGTAAAGGTCGGTTTAATGGTATTGGCCGTCGCAACGAAGTCACGGGAAAATTCATAAAAATATTCCGGTTGGCGTTGAAAAGAATCGATTTCGAAAACCTTCATTGGATCGTAGCGGCGGGTAACATAAAGCCCTTTGGGGCCACGGAAATCAGGTATTCCGGCGGCAGTGGAGATGCCTGCGCCGGTCAGGGCGACAATGGCTTTGGCTCCATGCAAGAGCTCAGCACAATGCTCAGGGGTGAGGGGTGGTTTTTTCATGACGGATTCTCCTTCGGGTCAGAGCGTGGGTTTGGAGATGCGGGATTATTCGATCTCGATTCGATAGAAGAGATCAACCCCGCTTTGTTCGCCGATATTCGATTCAACTTCCCACTTGGGCGTTAAATGATAACGGAGAGTAAATTCATTGGTATTTTTGAAAACTGAGTAGCCGAGGCTCACATAGAGATCCGGACTCAGGTATTTGCCGGTGGTCAGAACGGAATCCTTCAGGTTGCCGTTACCGGCACTGAAGGTCAGGACATCAAGGCCGAGCACCCCTTTCAGCTTCTCCTGCAGGACCACGGATTCACCTTGCGACAACAGTGCGCCGGCAGCACTCATCAGCAAGTTGGAATCGCCGCCGCTGCTCGAATCCAGTGGTCGCCCGAGAACCATATAGGAAAGGATATCCGTATCCGCCATGGAAGGTTCAGAATAGAGGGTGACAACCGGATTCTGGGCAGTGCCGCTCACCTTAACCCCGGCTTTCACTTCACCGACAGTGCGCAATGCCAGGATATCCAGAATCGGCCGTTGCAGAGGGCCTCCGGCAAAATACAGGTCCCCGCGGGTGATATCCAGGCTTACCCCGTAGCTGGAGAATTTACCTTTGCTGATAGCGATTTTTCCTGTCGCCGCATAATCGTTGTCAGCAGTGGAAGTCAGCCGAATTTGACCGTCGAGTTTGGCTTCGATCCCGCCGAAATCGACCAGGACTCGCTCGCCGACCACCAGTTTGATGTCGATATCCTGAGTCAGTGGCAGCGTTGTGGAAGGTTTCTGTTGCCGGTCAACAATGACCAGATCCGGGCTGTTCCGGGCCAGCTCCTTGTTGCCACTTTCACGCACCAGAACATCCGGGAAAAGAACCTCTCCCCGGACTTTAAGCTGTCGTTCGGTTCCGGAAATTTCAAGATCCGGATTAATGGCGACCTGCAGTTCGGGAAGATTGAACAACTGGAACCGTTCCCCTGTTAAGTTGAAATGATAAGTCTTGGGTCGCCAGTTTTTCAAGGTTAAATAACCATCCCCGGTCAGCTTCCCCTCCCCTGCCTCAGCCGACAAACCGGTGACGGAAATCCGTTCAGCATCGAACAGTCCGGCAAGTTCGATGCGATTGACCTTTATCCCGAGCCGTGGGATGAATGCGGCCCCCTGACTGAGTTGAAAACTGCCCTTCATCAGTGGTTTCATATAGCTTCCGCTCATTTGATAATCGAGGGAAATGATCCCGGCGGTGTCCTGTACCCAGTCTCCGGCGAGCATTTCAACCAGCCCCTGGTCTCGAAATTCCCCTTTTATGGCGATATTCCAGGCGGCGCTGCGATCGAAAGCCGGTGGCATGGTCATTTTGAGAGGGAGCCGGGCCTGGGCGGACAGCTGTCCGGTTTCGCCAAGATCGGCAGTAAGGTTCAGGGAAAAAACATCACTCAGTGCGCAGTTTACGGCAATAGAGTTCAGCCTGATGTTGATGGTTTCATCCAGCACCGGCCAGCTCAATTGTCCATCCTCGGCATGGAAGGTGCCACTTCCGGTCAGCCCTGCAGCCGGAGTCCAGGCGGTCTCCAGATCCCAGCCGAAGCTTCCGGTCAGGGTGGTGTGAGGCGGCAACCAGGGATCAGCCGCAGCAAGCGGCATATGCTGAGCGCTCAGGGTAGCCTGCAACTGGCTGGGCAGGCTCTTCAAGTCCTTCAGCTTACCGTTGACCCGCCCCTGCACAGACCCCATCTCAGCCAGATTCAAATTGATGCGGCCGCTGATATCGGTTCCGTTCCAAAGGACCTCCCCTTCCCCTTTATGGACCGTTAACTTCAAGTGCTCCCGTTCCACTTCAGCCATTAAAGTGAACTCACCTTGCAGGCTGTTGCGTGCCCCCTGCTGCCCCTGGAACTGACCACTGCTGGAACCGGAAATAGTCCATTCGGGCAACCAGAACTCCAGTGGAGTAAGATTGAGATCTTGCCAGGACAGGGTCACTGCGTAATCGTGATCCGGTATGGAATAGTTCCCCTCGGCCTTTACCCGTTGGTTGCCGCCTCCTTGCAAAGAAATGGCGTCAACCTGCACCTGCTGCGGCGAGACGGTTACAGAGGCGGGGCTGCGCAGATCCCACTCGCCCAGATGCGGTTCGGACATGTGTAAAGTGTGCAGTGTTCCAAGCCATTGCTGGTTATCCCAGCTTCCACCGGCCGTGAGTGCCAGAAGGCTATCCTGCTGCCGCGCCCGCACGGCAATGGAATGATCGTTCAGCGCACCGCTGACCTGAACCTGAGCCTCATCGAATAGATTTTGCGCTCCCCCCTGTGCTGACAGCGAGGTCAATTCGGCGGAAATCTTAAGCGCGCCGCTCGGTTCTGTGATTTTTCCTGACAAAGCCAGTTTTTTGAGCGCCCAGTCCTGAAAAAAGAGGTTTTCCCCCTGCACGGTCAGGTCGGCGGCGGGGTGTGCCTGGAGCTGAACCCAGCCCGCAGCGGTCAACCGCCCGCCGGCATCTTTGCTGATTGCGGACAGGTCCGCGACCTTGGCCGTGACCTGCAGACGTTCGGCCGGGTTACCCGTGGCGGAAATGGAAACGCCCTCGCCATGCAGTTGCAAAATCTCCAGCATGATTTTCTCGTTGTGCAGGGAAACCTTGGCCTGACCTTGCAGGGTCTTTTGCTGCAAGGTCGATTCTGCCAGCTTGATCTCGAGTTGTCCCTGCTGTTGTTGACCGGGGCTGTGCGTATACTCGGCGCTGGCTGTGACATTAAGTTGTCCACTTAATTGCTCCCACAGCAGTTCAGGATCAAGTGCCGTTCCGGTCAGGGTGGTCTGCAGTTGCAAACCATTATTCCAGGCAGCGCGCAGCGTCCCGGTAACCTGCCCGTTCAGTACCGAGCCGTCCAGCTGGGACACAGTCACAGCGTACCAGGATCCCTGGAAACGCCCCTTCAGCTTGGTGGAATAAAGTTCCGGACCTGCGCTATTCAGGGTAAAGTGACCACTATAGGAATCGAGATTCCCCACGGCCAGCACGTCTCCGGACAATTTTAGGGGGCGTCCGGCTTCAGGTTCGAGATCAACCTGATCAACCAGCAAATGCCCTTGAATCTGCGGAGCCGGACCATTTGTCGACAGGCGAATCGAGCCGCCGAGCGTCCCCTGTCGATCGGAACGGTGAACGGCCATATCATTAAGAATCAAGGTTTGCGGGGCCAGGGTCAGGGTTCCATTGGCCCGGGTCTCGACACCGTCCTGCTCCGTCAAACGCACCATTACCGGTCCACTCAACTCCGCGCCGTTTTTTGCTGCGTTCAGGCTCCCATCCACATGGACCTGCTGCCAGGCTGATGATGGCTGGCGGGCCACGGCGGAAAGCTCTGTTTTCAGGTCGGGTTGCGCCAGATTGAGCTGCGCAGAACCGGTCAGAGTCGCTGGCGGTGTTTGCAGGCTGAGTTGATCAATCCGCAATTGAGCATTTTGCAGACGGAGCCGGGTCTGAAGATTTTCACAGAGCAGGTCCGTCCCACCGCTTTGCACGCGTACGACCTTGTGAACCGTCAGCCGGTCGATCTCCACATCAAAAAAATCGACAAATCCGGGAGCTAATGGCCAGCTCGGCAGGTTGATATCCGGGCTCGCATCAGTGTCCGGAGCGGCCTCCGTCGCCACCAGCCGGACTTCACCAAGCTCCAGGGTCGCAATCCGAATATGTAGCGGCCAGAGCTTGATCAAACGGCTGTCAGCGCTCAGCCGATCAATCAAAATCCGCTCCGTACCAGAATTGACCCTCACCTCACCGAGCTCCAGCGAGTCCAGCAATGTTCCGTCAATCTGGCCGACAGTGATGTCCTGTCCGCTCCAGACCAGGGCATGTTCAACCAGCCAACGGGTGCCGGCAGCGGTATTGAAAAGCCAACCGCAGCCAGCAAGCATTGCCGTGGTCACCAGGATCAGGCCTGCCAGAATGACACTGAGCCTTACCATCCGATCCCCACACTGAAATGAACCCGATATTTATTCTTTGGTTCCCCGACCTGGCGCGCAAGATCAAGCCGTAGCGCACCGATCCGGGTATAATAGCGCAGCCCGATCCCGGCCCCCTGCTTCAATTCATAATCATTGAAGGAATTAAAGGCATTGCCGATATCATAGAACATGGCCACTCCGTAATCTTTGAAAAAGCGCCGTTCCAATTCCATTGATGCGGCCAGCATATGCTGGCCGCCAACCACATTGCCATCCTCATCCTCCGGACCCAAAGATTGATAGGCATAACCGCGCACGGTTTTGTCGCCACCAGCAAAAAACCGTAGTGAGGCCGGTAAGGTATCGAAGGGATCGTCGAGCCAGGTGGTTCCCCCTTGCAAGCGCACCAGTAAACTGAAGTTTTCGGAAAGCGGTTGCAATCCGGTCACCTGGCCGATGAGCTGAACCAGACTGGTATCAGACACCACACTCTGTTGGCTCCCCTGCAGGGTCAGCTTGGCCTGAAATCCCCGCCGGCCCTGCAGTGGATCATCCACCGCGGTCCAGGCCAGCCTGATCCCCGGCAGCAACAGTTCGGAGGCGTCCTCTTCGTCGGCAATGCGGGAAAATTCGGAGCTGTAACGAATAAACAGCGATCCGCTCAGACGTTTCGAC
The DNA here is from genome assembly GCF_000711225.1 of Pelobacter seleniigenes DSM 18267. Taxonomy (NCBI): domain Bacteria; kingdom Pseudomonadati; phylum Thermodesulfobacteriota; class Desulfuromonadia; order Desulfuromonadales; family Desulfuromonadaceae; genus Pelobacter; species Pelobacter seleniigenes. The sequence goes on along the minus strand of NZ_JOMG01000005.1, from coordinate 319,972 downwards.
AAGGCTCTCTGGTATTCGATTTCGCCAAACAGTTCCCGGCTGAGATAGCTGTCGGTATCTTCCCGGTTGATACCGGCATGGAGCAAAAGCTGGCTGTCGATGCGTCTGGAATCGGGGATAATATAGGTCGACAGCAGAGACTGCTGGCGTTCGGCAAGAAGGATATTTCCCTTGAATTCGTGCCCCCGCTGCAGCAGGTTTAAATTCCGATAGCGGAGCGAAAGCCGCCCTCCGGTATCTGTGCCATAACCGATTCCGGGACGTAGTTGATGCCTGGGCATCGGATCCAGTTCGACCAGAACCGGGACGACCTGATCCTTTTTTTCTCCCAGCAGGGGCCTGACCGCAGCTGTTTTAAAAAGATCCGCATTGATAAAATTCAACTGACTCTGATTCAACAGCCGATAACTGAACTTTTCCCCTTGGTTGTAGCTGAGAAAGCGGCGTAGAAATTTGTCCGGGTAACTCTCCTCACCGGAAAACCGGGTTTCCCCAAAACGGTATCTGGCCCCCGTATTCAAGGTTAAAACAATGGCGGCAGTCCTTTTTTCTAGGCTGACACGGATTTCGTGTGCACTGTAATCGGCATCAAGAAATCCACTGTCTAAGGCCTCCTGCTGAAGGGTGCTCTTGCCCTGCTCGTAACTGCGTTGCAGCAGAATATCGCCAACCCGCAGTGGAAACGCGGCCACAGCCTGCTGCAGACCGGTATCGGTTTCTCCGGGGCCGCGCAGCTTGACATCCAAACTGGTCACGCGCAATGGCTCCCCGGCAGCTACGGTTACGGTTAAGACAAACTCGTCGGCATGCCGGCTGACGGAAGTGTTGATCTGCGGATAAAAATACCCGTAAGGCTCAAGAATATCTTTCACTTTTTGCGGCAGGCGTTGTTGATAACGGTTCAGCCAATTCTGGTTGATCTGGTCGTTCTTTACAATCCCCGGCGGCAGGTCCAGTCCCGTGGCAAGAATGCTTTTGAGCTCCTTGTCGACCCCGTCGATGTCCATGCGCAGACTCTCGGCGCAGCCCACGGAAGCCGCCATCTGGAAAAACAGTAAGAAGAGAAGAAAACGGGTCATGAGGACTCATTTCAGCAGGATATCAGTAAGCCGAAAGGATCATTTGTCAGCCGACGGTAACAAACCAACACTTTCGCTCAATACAAGGGCTCTGTCCACAGTCCATTGTAAAGCATCTTTGCCAGTTCTTCAAAAAACGGCCCGTTCAAACAGCCTGCGACCGGTAACAGAGTCGTGAAATTTGAAAAGCCCACCTAGCCTGTTATACTTTTCCCAACCGAATGATAAAAACTATAGAATTTTACTTATGCAACGTCTAAACCGCCCTCTCCTTTTCGGGGAGGTTCTTTTTGATATTTTTGCCGATAAATCCGTCATCGGCGGGGCTCCGTTCAACGTCGTCCGCCATCTCAAAGGTTTCGGATTAGAACCTCTGTTCATCAGCCGCATCGGCATGGACGAACTTGGTCAGCAGATCCTGGCACGGATGAGACACTGGCAGCTCGATACCTCCGCGATCCAGCTTGACCCGGACCATGAAACCGGTCAAGTGTGGGTCGCGGAACAGGCTGGGCAGCCGAGCTATACCATCAGGGAAAATCAGGCCTACGACCATATCCAGCCGGTCTCATGCAAAGGAGACCAGGACACTGTGTTCAACCTGATCTACCATGGAACCCTGGCCCTGCGCGAAGAGAACAACCGCAACACCCTTGCAAAAATCACTGCCGAGTTGCAAAGCCCAATCTTTGTCGACCTGAATTTGCGTCAACCCTGGTGGCAGCCGGAAATCGTTCAGACAGCACTGCAGAACGCAACCTGGGCAAAAATGAGCCTTGATGAACTAAGAGAGGTGACCGCCTTTTCCGGTATTGACATGTCCTCACTCGCCGCTGCCGCCAAAACAGTCACCGCGCGCTACCGGCTGAAAACACTCTTTATAACCGACGGCGAAAACGGCAGCTACTGCTGGCAAGATGGTGCTATGGACTATCAAGCGGCGCTGGAACACCACTCCTTCAAGGACAGTGTCGGGGCCGGAGATGCCTTTACCGCCGTTTGTATCCTCGGCTTACTGAATGGCTGGCCGACGAAATTGAGCCTGGCAAGGGCAGCGGCCTTTGCTGCCGCGATTTGCGGAGAGCGCGGCGCATTGCCCAGCGATGAAGCTCTCTACCGAACGATCTCCGCAGGATGGGAAGCAGGTGCAGAAAGATAAGGGACTATACATCGTATTAATCAGTATTCACGGCCTGATCCGCGGGAAGGACCTGGAACTGGGGCGCGATGCGGACACCGGAGGGCAAACCAAATATGTAGTCGAATTGGCCAGAGCCCTGGGCCAGCATAAGGACGTCGAACGGGTGGAGCTGTTCACCCGTAAGATTGTCGACGAGCGGGTTGCGGAAGATTATTCCGTTGATGCTGAACCTCTCGGCGACAACGTGCATATCATCCGCTTAGCGTGCGGACCACGTCGCTATATTAAAAAAGAAAGTCTGTGGCCGTATCTGGATATTTTTTCCGATAACGCCATCAAGCATTTCAGGAAAATGCGGGCCGTTCCGGATTTGGTCCATGCTCACTATGCAGACGCCGGCCTGGTTGGTGCCAATCTGTCCAATATCCTCGGAGTCCCCCTTATCTTTACCGGGCACTCCCTCGGCCGCGAAAAAAAGCGCCGCCTGCTTGAGAACGGGTTGACCGAGGAGACCATCGAAAAACGCTACAATATGGCCAGACGCATCGAGGCCGAGGAAGTCGCTCTCGATAACGCCATCATGGTCATTGCCAGCACTCAGCAGGAAACCAGCCAGCAGTATGCCGACTATGAAAATTATCGGCCCGATCAGATGCGGGTTATTCCGCCTGGTGTCGATCTGGACAGGTTCTATCCGCCCAGTCGCAGAGGCCGTTATCCGGCCGCGATCAGTTACTTGAAAAGATTTCTGAGCGAACCGACCAAGCCCTGTATCCTCGCCATCTCCCGAGCCGATGAGCGCAAAAACATTATCTCCCTGCTCAACGCTTACGGCACCAGTCAGCAACTGCAGGAGCTGGCCAACTTGATCATTATCGCCGGGAATCGGGACGATATCCGCCACATGGATAAAGGGACCAGGCAGGTTCTCGAAGGCCTGCTGCTGGGGATTGATAAATTCGACCTGTACGGCAAGGTCTGTTACCCAAAGCAGCACAATCCCGACGACATTCCCGAGTTGTATCGACTCGCAGCCAGGTTTCACGGGGTCTTTATCAATCCAGCGCTGACCGAACCTTTCGGATTGACCCTGATAGAAGCGGCCGCCAGCGGTTTGCCCATTGTCGCCACCAACGACGGCGGTCCCCGGGACATCATCGATAATTGTCATAACGGGATTCTGATTGACCCGTTGGATGAAGAGCAAATTTCCACGGCACTGACTGAAATCCTCGGCACCCGGGACACTTGGCGGACATCTGCGGCCAACGGTCTGAAAGGGGTCAAAAAGCACTATTCCTGGGACGGTCATGTTCGCAAATACCTCAGCAACCTGAATAAAAAACTCCGGCAACGCAAAGTCAACAAGCTGTTCGCAGCCAGAAAAACTGTGATTCCTGCGGCCAGGAAGCTCTTGGTCAGCGATATCGACAATACCTTGCTTGGGGATCGGGCTGCCGCGGCCAGGATAGCCGAGGTGCTGCGCGCCAGTCAGGGTCAGCTCGGTTTTGCCGTCGCAACCGGCAGGCGGGTTGAAAGCGCCAGGGCAATCCTCAAGGAATGGAATATCCCGGAGCCGGACATCTATATTTCTGCCGTAGGGACCGAAATTCATTACAAAGGCAAGGAACCGCGGCTGGACCGAAACTGGGCCAACCACATCTCTTATCAATGGGAACCGGACAAAGTCCGCAGTCTGCTGGACAACTTGCCGGGCCTGGTGCTGCAGGAAAAGCGGGAACAGCGGCAGTTTAAAATCAGTTATTTCTATGATCCGGACAAAGCACCTAAAGCTGGAGAGATGCGGCGAATTCTGCGCAACAACAACGTTCACGCCAAGCTCATCATGTCCCATGGCCAGTATCTTGATGTCCTGCCGATCAGGGCCTCCAAGGGACATGCGGTCAGGTATCTGGCGATGAGTTGGGGGTATGAATATGAAGACATCCTGGTTGCCGGCGATTCCGGCAACGATGAAGAAATGCTCAACGGCAACACCCTCGGGGTTGTGGTCGGCAACTACAGCAAGGAACTCGGACGGCTGAGAGGGAAGCATGCCATCTATTTCGCGACCGCCACCTACGCTGATGGCGTGCTCGAAGGCATGCGGCACTATGATTTTCTCGACAATTTGCCAGAGGGTTGAAAAACCGCCTGCCCTGCCCATGGAGTGGTGCCTCATGAACAATGCCAGCCGGTTCGATTCTTGATTTCAGAAGAGCGGGGAAAACGCATTTATCGAGCCTCCCTGAAAAAATCTGCACTGTGATTTTTTCAACAACCCGCTGAGAAAGGACGCTAACCATGCTGAACAAACTCAAGGAATTTCACAATAATCACCGCAGCGCTATCTATTCCCTGTTCCAACAGCTGCTGCAGAAAGAAAGCGAAGGATCTCCATTTCTGTTAAGGAGCGATATTCAGAAACTCTACAACGATTTCCTGGACTCCGAACAAGGGGCTCAGCTGAATAAGTCGATCATGAGCGAACTGTTTTCCAGCGCGCAGGAAATTTCTCGGAGCGAACCATGGATTTACCTGGCCGCGCGTGTCGCCATCGGCAAATTCCGCTACTTCCGTATTCATAGCGAAGAAGTCGAAATCGACGAGATCGATGTGACCGATTACCTGGAATTCAAGGAACGCCTGGTCGGCTATACTCCTCCTACTGATGAATTCCTCCTCGAGTTGGATATGACCCCCTTCAATCGTGATTTTCCCAAGCTGCAGGAACCCCGCTCTATCGGCAAAGGGGTTGAGTTTCTCAACCGCCAGCTGTCCAGCAAATTGTTTGTCGAAGCCAGTGACGGCGACCGGATGATGCTTAATTTTCTGCGCGTTCACCAGCACCGTGGGACACAGCTGATGCTTAACGGCATGGTCGATGACGTCGACAGCCTGCAGACGGCTTTGCGCAAAGGGGTGCGTTATCTCAATCAGGTTGATGCCGACGCCGAATGGGAGGACGTCCATGCCACCTTGGCCAGCTACGGTTTCCAGCCCGGCTGGGGCCGCAAAGTCGAGGACATCCTGGCCATGTTCCATATGCTGATGGATATCCTGGAAGCACCAGATCCGACCATTCTTGAGCAGTTCCTTGGCCGCATTCCGATGATTTTCAGTATTGTCATTGTTTCCCCCCACGGTTTTTTCGGCCAGGAAAATGTTCTCGGGCTGCCCGACACCGGCGGTCAGGTCGTCTATATCCTCGACCAGGTCAGAGCCCTGGAAAAAGAGATGAAGGAGCAAATCTATCACCAGGGGCTGGATATTGAACCGAATATCGTCGTTCTCACCCGCCTCATCCCCGACAGCCATGGAACTTCATGCAACCAGCGCGAAGAACAGATCGCCGGGACCTCCGGTTCGGTCATTCTACGGGTGCCATTTCGCAACGAAGGCGGCGAAGTGCTCAATCAATGGATTTCCCGATTTAAAATCTGGCCCTATCTGGAACGCTTCAGTCGTGAATCCGAACGTAAGCTGCTGTCTTACCTCGGGGCCAGGCCGGATCTGATCATTGGCAACTATTCGGACGGGAATCTGGTGTCCTTCTTACTGTCGCGGCGGATGAAAGTGACCCAATGTATCATCGCTCACGCCCTGGAAAAGGCCAAGTACCTGTTCAGCGGATTGTATTGGAAAGAAAACCCGGAATATAATTTCCAGACCCAGTTTACCGCCGACCTGGTCAGTATGAACGCAGCCGACTTTATTATTTCGAGCACCTACCAGGAAATCGCCGGTACCGAAGATTCCATTGGCCAGTATGAAAGTTACAGTTCCTTTACCATGCCGGCCCTGTATCGGGTGATCAACGGCATCAATATCTATGATCCAAAATTCAACATTGTTTCACCGGGCGCAGACGAGCGGGTCTATTTCCCCTATTACGAGAAGGAAAGACGCCTCACCGAGACCCATGATGAGCTCAATGAGTTGATCTTCGGCACTGCGACCGAGTTCTCGCGCGGGGTTCTGCACGACCGGGAAAAGCCCCTGATCTTCACCATGGCCCGGCTCGACAAAGTGAAAAACATTACCGGCCTGGTTGCCGCCTACGCCCAATCGCCACGCCTCAGGGAGCAAGCCAATCTGCTGGTGGTAGCCGGCAGTGTCGATCAGAATGACTCTGCCGACGCGGAAGAGCGTTACCAAATCGAAACCATGCATCGACTGTTCGAGCAGTACGGCCTTGACCAACAGGTCCGCTGGCTGGGAAAACATCTGCAAAAGAACAAGGCCGGGGAGCTGTACCGTTATGTCGCCGACCACCGGGGCGTGTTCGTTCAACCGGCGTTGTTCGAAGCGTTCGGACTGACCGTTATCGAGGCCATGGTGACCGGTCTGCCGATTTTTGCCACCATGTACGGCGGGCCGCTGGAAATCATCCAGAACGGCAAGAACGGCTTTCATATCGACCCCAACAACAATGCCGAACTGGCCGACAAACTGGCGGATTTTTTCGAACGGGTACATAAAGAACCGCAATACTGGGACAAGCTTTCTCGTGCCGCCATTGATCGGGTTCAGGAAAAATACACCTGGTCACTTTACGCGAAGCGGCTGCTGACCCTATCACGTGTGTACGGCTTCTGGAAATATGTATCCAATCTGGAGCGGGAAGAGACCAGGCGCTATCTGGAAATGTTCCATGGTCTTATGTTCAGGAATCTGGCTGCGGAAACGCACTAGCCATCATGGCTGACAGTTAAAAAAGAGAAGACCTGCCCCTTGCAAACATGGGTTATGCTGGAGTCGTTGAAACAACCGGCACAGAGCCATAACCAAGGAGACAGGTCATGACAAAGTCTATCACTTATGTTGGTTTCGATGTTCATAAAAACTCGATCGATGTCGCGTTAGCCGATGCTGGCCGCGAGAGTGAGATCCGCTATTACGGCACCATTAACGGAGATCTTGCCTCACTGGACAAGGTGATCCGTAAACTGGTCTCACGGGGAACCAGACCCTCCTTTGTTTACGAGGCCGGACCCTGTGGCTATGAAATCTATCGGCATCTGACACAGCAAGGATACGATTGCAAGGTGGTTGCCCCATCGCTGATTCCGCGAAAAAGCGGCGACCGCATCAAGAATGATCGCCGCGACGCTGAGATGCTGGCGCGGCTGCATCGTGCTGGAGAACTGACTCCGGTCTATGTCCCTTGTCTCGAAGATGAGGCGATGCGCGACTTGTGCAGAGCCCGCATCGACAGCAAAAGTGCTGAACGCAAAGCGCGCCAACAACTGGGGGCCTTTCTCCTGCGCAGCGGGTTCCGCTACAGCGGGAAAACACCCTGGAGCAAGGCTCACTGGAACTGGATCTCTTGCATCAAGATGCCGCATCCGGCCCAGCAGATCACCTTGCAGGAATATATTGATGCCGTACGTTCCTGCACAGAACGAGTTGAACGCATGACTGAACAGATTCGCCAACTTGCCGAGCCGTGGCGCATGAATCCTGTCGTCGAGGCGATTCAGGCCCTGCGAGGCGTCTCCCTGATTGTTGCGACAACAACGGTTGCCGAATTGGGAGACCTGACCCGCTTTGATCATCCTCGACAGCTCATGGCGTACCTGGGGTTGGTTCCCTCGGAACACTCCAGCGGCGAGACGGTCAAGCGTGGCGGGATCACCAAAACCGGGAACGGACATGCCCGGCGCATGCTGGTCGAAGCGGCTTGGTCGTATCGACTTCCGGCTCGGGTCAGTCGTCGGCTGCTTGAACGGCAGAGGCACCTACCGCAGGCTGTTTGGGAGATCGCCTGGAAAGCACAATTGAGGCTCTGCTCCCGCTATCGACTGCTGACCGCCAAGGGGAAACGCAGTCAGGTGGTCATTGCGGCCATCGCCCGTGAGTTATCAGCATTTATCTGGGCCATCGCCCAAACGGTGCCACGCCCGGCATAGCGAAGGAGTCAAGGAACAACGGAACCAGCTTCTGTCGCGAAAAAGCGCGGCCCCGGTAACGGAGAATCCTCGGGCCTGTTATGGGATCAGGCATTTGCCGAACTCCCGGCTCTAGCGAGAGGCAGCTCCACGACGTAGCCAAGACAGGCGGTAACCAACCCGCGAATATCAGCGTGATCTACCGTCGTAAAAAGCGGCCCCGTTTTTTCGTGACAGAGATTTAACCACAGTTTTCAAGGAGCAGTGCGTTTACTCTTGTAATTGTCAGCCATATCAGCAGACTGTTGAAAAACAGCCTGATGAGCACATGGACGGGCGTGCGGAAACAATAGCGGCCTTGTAAATCATTGATTTTGTAAGGTGGAGAAAATCGCACTTTGCTAAACATAACGAAAGGTCGACCGGCGGCAGCCAACGGCAGAGCTAGGCGGTATGGATCGGTTTTGCTCTGCAACTGATCTTGTGGTATTTTCTTCCTCCACAGTCATTCTGCGTGTGACGCGGATTGTTTTTTAAGCGAAGAAGCTTGGTTCTGAATGTGAACAACGGGGTTTGCAGGTCATCACTTCTCATCAGGAGGTAAGAACACATGCAAGCCCAGGAAAAACCGGATCGTTATGTCTCTTTCAAAGGGATCGAGTGTGAAAAAAACACTAACCAGCTGATCGCCATGTTGCGTCAGCATCTTACAGACCCGGAAAAATCCAACCCGTTCTGGGAAAAATTCGAACAGCTGCTGAAGGATGTCGAAAGCGGTGTCTCAGGCAAGGATTATCTTTTTCTGATCCATAGTTACATCAACAATCTTGAAGAATTTTTTGAAGACGTGGCGGATCAGGAAGCCCTGCGCTTACTGAAAAAAATCGAGGTCGAATGCTGCTGATCCAGCTACGCCCGTCGACTGAATTTAGCGGTCAGGAAAATCAACAACGAAATCCCCAGCCCCAGGTATAGAGGCTGAACCAGCGGCAGCTTGAAGATCCCGGCGGCAATGACACAGGTCGGGGCGATAAAGATGGAAAGCGCCCCGGCCCGTCGCAGGTCCGTACCTGGCAGGAATACGGCAAACAACAACGGAAAGCACAGGGTTGCTCCGCGCAACCCCATGGAGAGAAAGCTCCAATCCATGATCGCCGAGCCGAGGTTGAACAACAACAGAACAAAAGCAGACAGCACCACGCCTGCGGTCAAAGTCCTGAACAGTGGAAGTTCCCGGTCGCTCCCGGAAAACCAGCGCGGCAGGACATCGACTTTGAGAGTTGTGGCCACCCCGAGGGCCAAGCCGGAGGCGGTGCCTACGGCCGCAATCAGCAGCGCTGCAAAAGAAACCCCGGCCACGGCGGTTGGCAAATAGTCGAGGATAAAAGTCGGTAACGCCAGAGCGCTTTGCAACTCAGGAGCCGAGTGTCTCATAAACAGCCCGACCAGCACCCCTAACAGCCCCAGGGGCGGAATCAAGGCCGCGCTCAGCAGCGCCCCGCGCCGTGCTGTCCCCGTGTCGCGCGCGGAAAACACAGCCTGCAGATATGTCTGGGTGGAGATAACCCCGACCAGCATCGACAACAGATCAGACACCCCTTCGGAAACACCATAACCGAACAAACTGAACCAGGGAAAGCGCGGGAAGGTACTCTGCAGCCCCTGCCAACCGCCGAGTTTGTAGAAAGCCAGACCGCCGGCTGCAATCATGGTCAGGTAGATGAGAAACATCTTGATCATCCCGGTCAGGCCGGCGGCTTTCATACCGCCTCCCAGGGTGAAGAGGATCACCAACAGGGTTGAGATGCTGGCACTCCAGAGCAGGGGCAGGTCGAAAAGCACCGCCAGGATAGCGCCGCAGGCCAGCAGTTGGGCGACGATCTGAATAAACATGCCGAGGACTGAGAACAGACTGGCCACCACTCTGGCCCGTTCACCGTGATAGCGGGAAATATATTGGGGAATGGTCTCGACCTGACTTTGCCGCAACGGGACGGCCAGAAAGACCCCGAGAAAAAGACAAGCCAGCCCAGCACCAAGGGTAAACCACCAGGCAGATAGCCCCCAGATAAAGGCCAACTGCGATGTTCCGATGGTGGACGCACCGCCGACCAGGGTGCCGGTAATGGCTCCATAGACATCCCAGCTGCCTGCCCTGCGCCCGCCGAGAGAAAAATCGCTGCTGTCATGAGCCTTGGTTTTTCCACCCCAGGCAAGCAGTACAATGGTGAACAGGGTTCCGCAAAATGTCAGTAGAAAAAGTAGATTATTGCCCATGTCAAGATCCGTTGTTGGTGGTCCAGCCAATTTCCCCGCTGGCGGATTAGCCGGATTCAGACTCGTTTGATCGCGGGCCCCAGGCTGGCTCTCACGCATGAGCTGACCAATTCGCTCCCGGTCAGAAAGACCGCCGACCTGATGGTGAATCTGCTGTACGAAAAGATATGTCTTCTCGGCTGCGGAACGAGCCTTGAACAAAAGATCGAAATCAGTCTGAATCAGTTCATCTGCCGAGGAACGGCTGCAGGTCGAAAAAACCTGAACTTTTATAGCATAAACTTTGCCGGGGCGGTTGAAAAACAGCTATTGGAGTCATTGCAGCGGTTGACAAACCAAACAGCGTTCATTTATATTTCCACTTAATGAAGAGTGAGGCTATCGATTCACTCAATAAGGTTCCAAGGTGGTATCCCCCCTCCGCTGCCTTGGAGCCTTTTTTTACCTGGCGAGCAAACGTCAGCCTCCAAGCTTCGCTTTCAACTGGATAATCCTTCGGTAAGACTGTTCAATTCGCGCCTCACTTAATCGTCCTTGCCGGACCTGTTGCTTGATTGCGGTAATCGCTTTGCTGACAATGGTCTCGTCATAGGCAAGGTTGTTGCCAAAAACCAGGATATCCGTCCCGGCCTGAATCGCCCGATAGAGGATCTCGTCCAGGGAATAATATTTACTTAACGCAGCCATCTGCAGATCATCTGAAATCACCACGCCCTTGAAACCGAGTTGGTCCCGCAATAACCCGTCAATCGTTTTTGCGGACAAAGAAGCCGGATATTGCGAATCGATCCCCCTATTGAAGACATGGGCGACCATAATCGCATCGACCTGTCCCGTGGGAATCAGGGTGCGATACGGAATCAGTTCCGCTGGGGTCCAGGTCTGACTGACATCGGTGAAGCCCTGGTGGGAATCGCTCCTTGAACTGCCATGACCAGGAAAATGTTTCAAAACGGTCAGCACCCCGGCCAGTTGATGGGCGGTCATATACAACCGGGCCTGCTCTGCCACCTGTTGAGGATCGTTGGAGAAGCAGCGCTCCAGGCGGGCGATAATCGGGTTGTCCGGGTTGCTGCACAAATCGACAACCGGCGCAAAGTTCAGGTTGATCCCGGTCGTTTGCAACTGAGCAGCGATCTTGCCGGCTTCGGCCAGAGTTTGCTGGGCATCGTTCTGCTGCCCCAGTTGCCGATGAGATAAGGTCGCAGTAAATCCGTTTCGTGGGTTCAGCCGCGCAACACGGCCGCCCTCCTGATCCACGGCGATCAACAGCGGACTTTTTGACAGACCCTGCAATTCTGCGGTCAGCTGCTGCAACTGGGTGACGGAGGTAATATTCCGCCCTCGCCGCCCGGTCACAACGTCGTAATCGAACAGGATGACCCCGCCCAGCAGCCGGGTTTTGATCGCATCGCTAATGAAGCCGACCCGGACCAGATCGGTTCCGCGAAACCCAACCATCAGCATCTGGCCGATTTTCTGGTCTAAGGTCAGCACCTCCTGCCCTGCTGCGCTGTTGACAGCAAACAGACTGAGCAAGGCGCACAGCACCAGCCAAGATTTATATTTCATCGGTCAAATAATCCGCTAGGTTGAAAGTGTTGGCACAGCTGAAAATGACTGTCCAACAGAGAATTTGCCGCATTGTATTAAAATCCATGCCTTTCCAAAAGTTTAATGTTACAATCCATTAATTTTCTCTGTAGATCAAGAATAAGGACTCATTATGGCGAAGATTGACAAACTTTTTCAAATTTTACAGCAGCAGGGCGGTTCGGACCTACATCTTTCGCCGGGGAACCCACCGATGATTCGCGCTTCCGGGCAGTTAAAACCCGCCTTGAACCAGGTGCTTAATAGCGGCCAGTATCAGGCCTTGCTCTATGAAATCATGAGCGAAGCCCAGCGGAGTGAGTTCGAAGACCGTCATGACCTTGATTTTGCCTATGAGGTTGGGGCATTAAATGCCCGCTTCCGCGCCAACATCTTTATGGGGCGGCTCGGCATCAGTGCGGTTTTCAGAATTATTCCGGCTGAGATCCTCAGTGTGGAACAACTGGGCCTGCCCGAAGCAGTGCTCAGCCTGACCGAATATAAAAAAGGCCTGATCCTGGTCACCGGTCCGACCGGCAGCGGTAAATCGACCACCCTGGCCGCCATGATCGACCATATCAACGCCACCAGAAACGAACACATTCTGACCGTTGAAGATCCCATTGAATTCGTTCATCAGGCCAAGAAAAGCCTGATCAATCAGCGTGAAGTCGGCGTCCACACCGTCAGCTTCGCCTCGGCCTTGAAGGCGGCCCTGCGCGAGGATCCGGACATCATCCTGGTCGGTGAAATGCGCGATCTGGAGACCATTGAGCTGGCCATTACCGCGGCGGAGACCGGGCACCTGGTTTTCGGCACCCTGCATACCAGCAGCGCAGCAAAAACCGTAGACCGGCTGGTCAATGTCTTCCCAACCACCCAACAAGAGCAGATCCGCACCATGCTCGCTGAATCCCTGCGCGGAGTGGTCGCCCAGCAGCTGCTGCGCACCGTCGATGGCAAGCGTTGTGCGGCCCTGGAAATTTTAAAAGTGAACGCCGCTTCGGCTAATCTGATCCGGGAAGGGAAAACCTTCCAACTGCCGTCGGTTATCCAGACCGGTCGGCGCGACGGCATGCAGCTCATGGATCAAGCCCTGCAGGAACTGGTCAAAGAGAAGCGCGTGACGCCGGAAGAAGCGTCCCGCTTTGCCGTCAATAAAAACCTATTTGCCACCTCAACCCAGGCCACAGGTGAATAACATGGAAAACCAACGCATTTCCGTTGAAACCAGAGCCGTCCGCATAACCCTCCGCACCGGAGTGCAGCTGGAAGGAGAATTGTTCCTGCAGATGCATGGTGCGCATCAATTCGGCCCACAGCGGGTCGGAGAAGTTCTCAACGGCGCCGAACCGTTCATCCCATTGCGCCATGAGGGGAAAATCGACTTACTCAATCTTCACCAGGTCATCGCCGTTGAAACCCCAGCAAGTGATGAATTCGACGAACTGTTGCGGCTGGGCAAAGAGTATCGGGTCGAAGTGCACATGACTGCCGGTCCGGCGCTGCAGCTGGCGACCTTTGTCAGCCTGCCCGACGAGCACAACCGGATTAAGGACTTTCTCAATCAGGGCCGCAAGTTCCTGCTCTTCCTGCAGGACGACCGGGTGGTTTACCTGGCAGGCAAGGAGATTGTTCGGGTCATCGACTGAGCAGCGGCACTCCTGTCCTGCTTTGCAACAGAGCTGACACCTCTCAGACCCAGCGGATTCTCCTGAAAATCAGCAGCTGGATAACCACAATCACCAGCAGGAGCAGACAGACGAGCAGAAACGCAAGGGGGTTGTCGCTGCCAGGGATTCCACCGACATTGATTCCCAGCAGCCCGGTCAACAGTCCCAAAGGCAGGAAAACAGCGGTAATGATGGAGAGGATATAGAGGGTTTTATTCATCTGCGCCCCCATCCGGCTTTCCAGTTCCTCCTGGCAGACCGCAGCGCGATCCTTGGCTGAGTCGAGATCCTCCACATAGCGGGTGATCTGATCGGCGGTTTCCCTGAGCTTCGCCTTGTCAAACTCGTCAAGGATAACGTTTTTTTCCGTCTGCAGTCGATTCATCACCTCCCGCTGCGGAGCGAGATAGCGCCTTAAACGAATGATCTGCCGGCGGATCGCGCTCAATTTGCCGCGTAACTCGTAGGTCCCGCGTTCCAGCACCTCATCTTCCAACTCGTCAACGGCATCTTCCATGGTCTCGAGGACATCAGCCATGCGCCAAGCCAGTCCATTACTGAGTTGAACCAGGAAATCGCCGCAGTTCTCAGGGCCGTTACCCTGCTCAAGCCGGGAGCGAATGTCTTCGATGGCCATAAGTTTACGGTGGCGGATAGAGATAACCCGATTCGCTTCGATCCAGAGCCGGATCGAGACCATATCATCAGGTTCAGCCCCCGGATTGAGATTCACTCCGCGCAGAATGACCAGCAACCCGGCAGGATGAGAAAAACAGCGCGGCCGGGTGTCTTCAGCCAGAAACGCTTCCAGAACCAGCGGATCGATTCCGCTCTGCTGCCGCAGCCAACTGTGGGACTCGACAGCGGTATAATCCAGATGGAGCCAAAGCGCTCCTTGTTCAGCTGCCCAGGCCTGAGCTGCGGTGGCGTCAAGCGCCTTCCCATAGCCGTTGCCAAGGAGTAAATAGGCCGATACCAAAGCTGATTCCATGCACAGCTCCTGTCAGGATAAATTTGGGGGCTTTTAAGCTGCCGCAACAGTTAAAGGTGAAAATACCGGCTTAATGACAGAAGTCTGACACAAAGAGCAGGGATTTCAACCCCTTGTCGTGACGAGGATTTTGAACAACAGTCTTGGTGCAGCACAGCTCGGGGCACTTCAGCCCTGCTCACCAGTGCTCATAATGCACAATCTCAGCGAGATTTTTACGCCGTTTCACGACCGGTGTTTCCGCTGGATAGCCGAGGGTGATAATACTGAGTACATAGCGGTCATTGGGAACGCCGAGTAACGGCCGGATCCGCTCCTGGGTAAACTGGGCAACCCAGCAGGTTCCAAGCCCCTGGGCAACAGCCTCCAGAACCAGATGCTCAACACCGATAGCGGTATCGCGTAGCACCAGTTTAAGTTCCTTCTCCGGACTCTGCTCGTCGACGCTCAGCGGAACATCTGCCGCAACACGGGTCCGCGGGTCGGCCACGCAGGCGATAAAAATCGGTGCGCTGAGCATCCAGGGTTGATTTCCGCAGGCCGCAACCAGCCTCTCTTTGTGCTCCTGCTCTTTAATAATTATAAAATGCCAGGGTTGGCTGTTGTGGCCCGAAGGAGCCATTCGCGCACTCTCCAGTACCGTCTGGATAAGCTCATCGGGTACCGCTTGCGCAAGGTATTTGCGAACACTTCTTCTGGCAGCAATCGCTTCAATCATTGACCGTTCTCCAAATCCGGTGGGCAAAGCACCCCACCAACCTACCCATTAAAACAAAGATCCTCTCCAGCGCTAAATTAGCACAAGATAGATCAGAGGCAAGCTGAGAAAGGCGATGATGATGCCGAGTCCGGACATGGCCACAGCCAGGTCGGCATCCATCTTCGCGGCAATCGCCATGGCTCCGGCGGTGATCATCGGCGGCATCCCGGCTTCCAGAATAGTCACATCGTAAGCCAGCCCGGACAACCCGAACAGCCGACAGACCAGGAACACCAGCAGCGGAGCCAGCAGTAGCTTGACCGTCATGCCATAGCTGAATGGAATCAGGATATTCATATTCATGCGGATCTTCAATTGCAGACCAATGGCGGTCATGACCAGGGGAGTCAATGCCAGCGCCCCGGCTTGAAAAACCACCGACAGCCCGTGAGGGTAAGCTACCCCGCGCAGGACCAGCGCGGCAAGAAAGGAAATCATCGGCGGAAACAGGAAGATCCTGCGCAACAGCGTGCCGATCTCGATCCCCTGCCGGCCGTCACCATAGCGCGCCGCAATAAAAGAACCGTAACTGACCAGGATCAGCAAGGTTCCCAGCTGATCGTAGATAATCAGATGGGGCAGACCGGCGTCACCGAAAAAAGCCTTGATCATCGGGACTCCCATAAAACCGGTATTGCCCAGGGGAACAACCATCAGCAAGGTCCCGGTGACCGCCCTGGACCAGGCCAGTTTGCGGGCAGCAATAAGAATCACCAGCACCGACATCAGAACCATGCCCCAGGCAAACAGGGCTATGATCAGGGTCTCGACGGAGAAATCAAGTTCTGGAACCTTAAGCAGGATAAGTGCGGGCAAGGCAAGATAGACTGCGGCCCGGTTCAAGGTTGCGGCGAGGTTTGTGGAATTAAGCCGGAGCCGGCGTAGCAGCAACCCCAGAATGACGAAAAAGGCAATTTCGAAAATATTGATCATGACGGATAAAACAGGCTTTTTTAGGAAAACTGGATTTAAAGTCGTGGATCGGCGGGCAGAACCGGCCTGCCATAGGGTTTACGCCAACGCAACTGGATGATGGCAACACCAGCCAGGGTGATCACCCCGCCGACCAGCTTCAGCCAGGTCAAGGGTTCGCCAAGGAAAAAGGCCCCTGCCCCGACCCCGAAGATCGGCGTCAGCAGGTTAAACGGAACCACTTTGTTGACATCATATTTGCCGATCAGATAATACCAGAGCCCGTAGGCGCCGATGGTCGTGACCACCACCAGAAAAAGAAGACACAGCCAGGCTTTACCACTGGCATTGGTCAGCGCGGCAACCTGACCCGTTTCCACGACCGCGGAGAGCGCCAGCAGCTGAACAGAGGCAAACAACCCCATCCAGGCGTTCATGGTAAAGGGGCTGATCGGGCCGACCAGCTTGACCAGGGTGTTGCCGAGTCCCCAGGCGATAACTCCAATGATCACAACGGTAAGATGCATGGGGCTGGCCATAATGGAGGGTTCCCCGAATAGCAGCACTACCCCACCGAAAGCGATGACCATGCCGACGACTTTCCGCAAGCCGAACCGCTCCTGCAGAATCATACGGGCGAACAGCACTGAGAAAGGCACCCCGGCCATGCTCAAAATTGCCACCGTAGAGGCATCGACCTCCCTCAGTCCGAAAAAGATGCAACCGAAATGCAGACTGCCGAAGGCGCAGGAAAGCAGCGCAAGCATGGGCAGCTGTTTCCGCGGCAGCGGCACCCACCAGATCAGCAGCGCCGCAACCAGGAGAAAGCGCAGTCCGATTAAAAAAATCGGGGGAAATTCAGCAACCGCAGTCTTGATAATGGAGATATTGCTGCCCCAGATGATGGGAACCGCAATCGCTGCCAACAGATCGATTAATTTCATGCACAATCCAAAAATAAACAGCGGGTCGAAAATCCGACCCGCTGACAAAGGAAAGGGTTTCTCTACGGCGAAACCATAAACCTCTTTCGCAAAGTTGGCAATTGTCAATCAGGCGATGGCCGAAAGCTCTCCGGAGAGGAGACGGATCACTTCCGCCAAGGTCTGGTCTGTGCCAACATTACCGGGGAAAACAATGTAGGCCATGCCCGGGAATTTGGCTTCTGCCTGCAAGCGCCAGGCGGATATGCCCGGCGCGACCTGGCCGATGACCAGAGCCGATTTGACCCCCAGGGCGGCGGTGGCAAGATCACTCGAAGTAATCCCCCCTTTAGCGATCAAAAAACGCGGTTTAACGGTCAGCCGCTGCACGATCTCGACCAGCGCGGAAGACACTTTCTGGCCGATATCGAGGTTGGCCCGCTTGTCCTCGGTCTTGACCAGCGTTCTGCTGGTGTAAATCATAATATCCGTGCCCCCGACCAAAGCGGTTTCAACCTTGCCAAGCACCCGGGCAATCTCGTTACGCCGAGAATCTTCCTCAAGCAATTTATCAACTTCAACTTCCAAACTATCCAGATTTTCGATCGTTTTAGCACAATCAATTTGCCGACCGGTCTTGCCGACATAAGAGCCGACCACCACCAGACCGCCATTGTTCAGTTCTTCTGCCGGGGCGACTTCAGCCCTGCTCAAATAAGCTTTGTCAGCCACGGCGCCACGCACCTTGACAAAGGAGGCGCTTGAGCGAACCAGGTAACGGCGGCCGGACTGTTCCGCCTGGAGCAGCCCGAGGACAAAAACTTCCAGATCAGCATAATCCGCGGCATTGACAAAGATCCGGCTGCCCGCATCGGCCTGCAACAGGATTTCGGCCACGCGCTCAGCTCCACCGGTTCTCAGGTCATCAATACCGATAGCGACGACCGCCGCAGCCGGATAGCGCCCGGCGGTCTTTTCTTCGATATAGTAAGCCATATCAGAGTGGCTATAGCCGAACACAGCATCTTTGGCGAACTCGGTTTCCGCTGCCGGGATCAGCTCTGCCCCGTTCTGCACATAATGAATGTTGCCGATGGTATAGCGCCCCCCTTCGAAGAAGGCTGGAACCAGCAAATGCCCGGCAAAGCTGGTCCCCAATTCGGCACTGAGAGTCTCTTCCAACGCATCCAGTTCAAGGGGATAATGGCCACGCAGGGTCGAATCACTCCGGCTGACAATATCGAAGTCGACCCCGCTGTTCCGCGAAGCCTGACACAGATTGACGGCAATCTCCCTGTTCAGCACCCGGGCCTGGTCCGCATCGAGGGCTCGACTGTTGGTCAAAATATAAAACACCTGCTCCGGGCTGGTCAGGGCCGCTTCTAGATTCGGCACATCCCAGCCGGTCAAGACCTTGATGCCGTGCACGGTCTGCGAACCGGTCGGATCATCGTCCAGCACCACGACTTTTCGGCCTCCGGCCGCGACCATATCAAGAATCTGCTGCCGGATAGCCCTGGTATCGGCAAGGGCCGGCAGGCTGGCCAGCAACTCTGCTTTTGATACAACTGTGCTCATGGAAAACTCTCCGCTACTAAACGGTAAAAAATCAGTCTTTTTTAGCCGGCAATTTGAGGTTGCTCAAATGCTCATAAACCTTGATGACCGCACTGTCATCTTCCCGGCCGTGACCGGCAGAACTTGCAGCGGTAAACTGCAGCAACGCCGTGGCGGCCAGCGGCAACGGCAGGGTCTGCTCCCGCCCGGTGGTGTGGACAATGCCGAGGTCCTTGACAAAAATATCGACGGCACTGTGCGGGGTGTAGTCACCGGCCAGAATATGCGGCACCCGGTTTTCAAACATCCAGGAATTCCCGGCGCTGTGGGTAATCACCTCGTAGAGCGTGGCGGGATCAAGCCCCATGCTGATCCCCAGGGCCATGGCTTCAGCCGCTGCGGCGATATGAACCCCGGCCAGATGCTGATTGACCAGTTTGACGCTGGAACCGGCGCCGGGGGTATCCCCGAGCCGATAGACCTTTTCAGCCACCGCCTCCAAAACAGCCGCGGCGCGGGCAAAATTTTTCGGCGCTCCAGAAGCCATCACCGACAGTTTCCCCTGGCGGGCTTTCACCGAGCCTCCGCTGATCGGTGCATCGAGCAGTTCGAGCTGCTTTTCCGCCAGCCGTTTTCCCAACGAACGGGCGTAGCTTGGCGCCACCGTTGCGCATTGGATAACCAGTCCGCCTGCGGCCATGGTTGTCGAGATCGAATCCGCACCGAACAAAACCGCATCGACCTGGTCCGAGTTCACCACCACCACAAAGATGATGTCGGTGGCGGCGGCGACTGCGGCAGGATTTTCAGCGACTCGCGCACCTGCGGCGCTGAACTTCTCGCGGGCGGCAGCGCTGACGTCATAACCGATGACGTCAAACCCGGCGTCATGCAGAGCCAGGGCACTGCCCATTCCCATGGAACCGAGGCCAATGACACCGACTGTTTGCTGCTGGGCAGGATTTTCCATAATCAAAACCTCCGGATTGGATGTATTCGCTTAGGGCATGAAACCGCGGACCGTCTGTAGATCATGTAACGCAGCGTCCCGCAACAGCAGGACATCGGACGCGGAAACGATAAAATCGTAGCCCCGTTCCAGCATCGCCGTGGCCGGGTCGCAACCGCGCGGCAGGCCGCCGAGGAACTTGTCACTCTTTTTGATGATTTGTTCG
>NZ_JOMG01000003.1 GCF_000711225.1 Pelobacter seleniigenes DSM 18267 | reverse complement strand
GCTGGGAGAGGTCCAGATAAAGCAGCATGACCACGCCGGTTTCGGCATCAAGTCCGGCCAGGGCGATCAGCCCGATCCAGGTCGCCACAGACAGATGATAGCCCAGTAGATACAGAAACCAGAAAGCTCCAACCAGGGAGAAGGGGACGGCCAACAGGACGATCAATGTTTTGGCGATCGATCTGGTATTCAGGTAGATGATCAGCACAATCAGCAGCAACGTCAGTGGGATGATCAGCTGCAGCCGTTGGTGAGCGGCCTGGAGATATTCATACTGACCGCTCCAGATCAGGCTGTACCCTTCGGGAAGGCTGATCTGCTCGGCTACTGCCTGTTGGGCTGCGGCCACAAAGGTGCCGACATCGATATTGCGCAGGTCAACATAAACCCAGACCGTGCGGCGGGCATTCTCGCTCTTGATCATTGGCGGCCCCTGGAGTATTTCCAGCCGGGCCAGTTGCGATATGGGGACGTGACTACCGTCGTCCAGCGGGACCAGAACCCGGTTGAGGGCGGGCAGGTCATTGCGGAAGTCGCGCTGATAGCGCAGATTGACCGGGTAACGTTCCAGCCCTTCAACGGTCTGAGTGATGTTACTGCCGCCGATGGCGGTCTGGATGATCTCCTGAACCTGGCCGACGGTCAGGCCGTAGCGGGCGGCGGCGCGGCGATCGACAACAAAGTCCAGGTAATAGCCGCCCACGGCACGTTCGGAGTAGGCGCTGAGCGCTCCTTCCTGCTGTCGCATCAGGGCTTCGATCTGCTCGCCGAGGGCAGAGAGGGTGGGCAGATCCTCCCCCATGATTTTGATGCCGACCGGGGTTTTGATACCGGTGGAGAGCATGTCGATGCGTGCCCTGATCGGCATCGTCCAGGCGTTGGTCAGGCCGGGGAACTGGATTTCCCGGTCCAACTCGTTGACCAGGGTGTCGATATCGATGGGACTTTGCTCCGGCCAGATCCAGGCCAGCGGGGTTTTGACGAAATCGAGGGCAGCCGGCCAGTCCGAATAGAAGCGCTTACGTTGCACCTGGCGCCATTGCTCGCGCGGTTTGAGCATGATGGTTGTTTCCAGCATGGACAGCGGGGCCGGGTCGGTAGCGGTTTCGGCGCGGCCGATCTTACCGAAGGTTTTGGCGACCTCAGGGAAAGAGGCAATGATCCGATCGGTCTGTTGGAGCAATTCACGTGCTTTGGTGGTGGAAATCCCCGGCAGGGTGGTTGGCATATAAAGCAGGTCGCCCTCCTGCAGCGGAGGCATGAATTCGCTGCCGAGGGGTCTGGGCGCCAGGTGTAGCGGCCAGAGAATCGACAGGGTTAAAAGCAGGGCCAGCAACAGGCTCGGCCAGCGCCACTTGAGGACGAAATTGACCAGCGGGTGGTAGATCCAGATAAAGAACCGGTTGATTGGATTGTGGGTTTCCGGCTTGATCTTGCCGCGAATAAACCAGCCCATCAGAATCGGCACCAGGGTCACCGAGAGCAGCGCGGCTGCGGCCATGGCATAGGTTTTGGTATAGGCGAGGGGTTTGAACAACCGACCGGACTGTTCCTGCAGGGCGAAAACCGGGATAAAGGAAACGGTGATCACCAGCAGGGAGAAGAACAGCGTTGGTCCGACTTCCTTGGCTGAGGTCAAGATGATCTGCCAGTGCGGCTTGTGGTCGGAGTCCCGTTCCAGATGTTTGTGAGCGTTTTCGGTCATGATGATAGCGGCATCGATCATTGTGCCGATGGCGATGGCGATCCCGCCCAGGCTCATGATATTGGAATTGATCCCCTGCAGATACATGATCACAAAGGCCATCAGGATCGCGATGGGCAGGGTGACGATCGCCACCAGGGCGCTCGGCAGATGGAACAGGAACAGCGCCGTGATCACGGCGACGATGATGCTTTCTTCCAGGACTTTCTCTTTTAACGTCCAGACCGCGCGGTCGATGAGGTTGCCCCGGTCATAGACCGGCACGATCCTGACTCCGGCGGGCAGCCCGCTCTGCAAAGAGGCCAGCTTGGCTTTAACCCGGTCGATGGTCTGGCGGGCGTTCTCCCCAAAGCGCATGACGATGATGCCGCCGACTGTTTCACCGTTCCCATCCAGCTCGGCGATACCGCGGCGCAATTCAGGCCCCAGGGTCACCGTGGCAAAATCGCGGAGCAGAATCGGGGTGCCGTTGTCGTCCTTGCCGACCACCACCTGTTCCAGGTCCGCGACCCCTTTGAGGTAGCCGCGGCCGCGGATCATGTATTCGGTTTCCCCCATTTCCAGCACCCGCCCGCCGACATCGCTGTTACTGGAGCGGATCGCCCGGGCGATCTGTGGAATGGTCAGGTGGTAGGCGAGCAGCCGGTTGGGTTGAATGGCTATCTGATACTGTTTGACAAAACCGCCGATGCTGGCGACCTCGGCAACGCCGTCGACGGCGGCCAGCTGATAACGCAGATACCAGTCCTGAATGGAGCGCAGTTGCTGCAGATCATGCTGATCGCTCTGCAATGCATACTGATAGATCCAGCCGACCCCGCTGGCGTCCGGTCCAAGACTCGGCGCAACCCCCTGGGGGAGAGCTCTGGCTGCCTGGTCGAGGTATTCCAGAACCCGGGAGCGGGCCCAGTAGATATCGGTCCCTTCGTCGAAAATCAGATAGACAAAAGAGATGCCGAAATAGGAATAACCGCGCACCACCTTGGCGTGGGGAACCGACAATAGTTGGGAGGTGAGCGGATAGGTGACCTGGTCTTCGACCACCTGCGGGGCTTGCCCCGGGTATTCGGTATAGATGATCACCTGCACGTCCGAAGGGTCCGGCAGCGCATCGATGGGCATGTTGTGAAGGCTGTACAGACCAGCCAGAACCATGACCAGAGTCAGCAGTATGACGATGAATTTGTTATGCAGCGACCATTCGATGAGTTTTTCCAGCATAGCTTCGCCACCGTCCGTCAGTTTTGTTACTAGAAGAGTTCTTCCAGCGCCTCTTGCTTTGGCACCGGTTCCGGTTCGAGCATTTTCTGCAGGGCTTCCTGCAGCTTGCTTTCCGAATCGAGCATGAACTGGGCCGAGGTCACCACCTGCTCGCCCAGGTTGAGACCGGCGAGGATTTCCACGTAACCGTCCTCGTCATATTGACCAAGGCGGACCCGGCGCGGCTCGAAACGGCCTTCGCCGAGGGCCACGAAGACGGTTTCCCGTTTTCCCGTATAAAGCACCGCTTCAGCCGGGATGCTCAAAGCGGCTTTGAACGGTGCGCAGAGGATGGTGACGTCCGCATACATGTCCGGTTTAAGGATCAGGCCGGGGTTCGGCAGATCGATGCGCGCCTTGATGGTGCGGGTTTTTGCGTCCAGATAGGGGTAGACCGTGCTGATCAGGCCGCTTACGGGCTGCTCGGCAAAGGGGAATTGGATCAGCGCAGGAAGCCCTGGTTTGACCCAGGAGATCTCGTATTCATAGATATCGGCATAGACCCAAAGATTGTCGATGGCGGATATCTCCAGCAACTCGCGGCCGGCCGTAACGAATTCACCTTCCCGAACCTGCTTGCGGGAAACAATGCCTGATGCCGGTGCGGCCAGGGGGAGAGTCTTGCTGACTCGGCCGGTCTTTTCCAACCGGGCGATCTGCCGATCCGGAATATCCCACAGCCGCAGGCGCTGTCGGGCGGCATTCAGGAGCCGTTCCGCATCCTTTCTTACCTCCGGAAAAGCGCTGTCCTGTAAACGTTGATAGCTGTCCAAAGCCAGCAGCAGCTCTTCCTGGGCAGCGACCAGTGCGGGGCTGTAGATCTCCAACAGTGGGGCACCGGCGGCGACCTGCTGACCGCTTTCATTGACATGGAGCTTTTCAATCCAGCCGGAGATCTTGCTGTTGATGACATATTGATTTGGCTCAGCAAAATCGACCAGGCCGACCGTGTGAATCCGGCGGGCAAGGATTCTCGGCTCGACCGCTGCAGTCCGCAGGGCCATCCTCTGAACGGTCACCGGATCGACCTTGATGACTCTTTCTCCGGTCCTGCCGACTCCGCCGTCCGCTGCCTGCAGCGGGGTCAGTTCCATCCCGCAGATGGGGCACAGCCCGGGCTCATCCGCAATCACCATGGGGTGCATGCCGCAGCTGTAGCGCGTTGCTGCGCTGGCGGCATAGCAACAGTCCAGGGGGATTAGCTGCGGCGGCAGGACGGGACTGCCCAATAACAGCAGGAGCGTCAGGACCAGGTAAGATTTCATATCGGCATCCTCAATATCTTTCCGCTGCAACGACCGGTGTGTTCAGAGCGATACCACTGAGCCCTTCCAGCCGGGCCATGTCGACCTGAAAGGCGGTCAGGGCCTGGTAGTATTTTTCCTGATAGCGGAACAAACTGAGCAGGGCGGTCAGGGGGGCCTGGTAGTCGCGCCGCCCGACTTCAAAATCGGCCAGGCTGAGTTGATAAAGTTGTCGCGCCTGGGGAATCAGGACTCGGCCATAAAGGTCGGCCAGCTCACGATTGGTGGTCAGATCGGTCATCGTGGTTTGAATAGCGGCTGACACCTCATTGTAAAAATCGGTTCCTTCGGCTTTGATCGCCCGCAAGCCGCTGTCGGCTTCAAAGGAAGCTTCGTCCTGAAGGTCCCGGTTGAAATACATTTTGACCATGCCGCGCATGGCCCGGAAACGGCCGCCCAGGGCCTGGTAGCCTTTCATCAGCGGGCGATTCTGAAACAGTCCGGAGATCAGGTTGATTGCAGTGTAGCGGGGCAGGACAAGGTCGTCATAGCCGAGATCTTTGTCCAGAAATGGGTCGAGGGGGCTGGTGATCGGCCGCGCCGCCAGGTAGTTGAGCCGGGTTGCCAGTTCCCGGCGTTGTTGCTGCTTTTCCAGCAGTTCAGCCTTGAGCCGGTAGCGCTGCTCCTGCAGGTTGAGGACATCGGTCTGGGTGATGTTTCCCACCGCATACTGGGCAGCGGCCGATTGGGTCAGCTCGGCCAGGGTGGCGATGCCGTTTTCGGTGGCGATAATGGTTTTGTCAAGGAAGTAGAGCTTGAAAAAAGCTTCCCGAACTTGGCTGACCACCTGCAGGCGCAGGTCTGCAGCCCGATACTCGAACCAGAGCGCCTGGTTTTCGATCATGTCCCGGCCGGTGAGAATTTTCCCCCGCACACTGCGGGTGTTGACCTTGGTCGCCGGGCCGGCCTGGGCCTGATTGATCCGCTCCGCCTCGCCAAGACTGATATTGCCGACCGGAAAATCGAGATAGTAAAAGGCCAGCAGCGGTTCGTTCAGTTTGTCGATGAGGGCGATCCGGGTGTTGTAGCGTTGCACCTGGGCGTCGGCCGAAATCAGCTGCAGGTTGTTGACCGCGGCGGCTTCCAGCAGTTCGGCCAGGGAGACGCTGGCTTTCGGCGCGGACGGCGGTGATGCGGCACGGACGGCGGCGGGCAGCAGCAGGTGCAACAGCACGGCCAGGACCACGACCCTGATCCAGGACAGGGGGCCGGGTGAAAAAACAGTGGCGGTCGGGCGTTGACACAATGGCAAAGTTAGCGACTCCATGAATGCATTTCATTAAGACTAGTTTACATCCGGACACGGCACTTACCCGCTGTCACGGCGTCAATCTGCGGCCTTGCTGGTGCGGCGTAGCGCTGTACATTTCCGCACAGGCCCTTGATTTTATTGCCACAACGAAATACTGCTCGTTTCCAATCTGAAAATTTAACGATTGCTATCCAGAGTCTCCGAGCAAAACCAGGACTGTCCCCGCCCGGGGGCTGTCCCAGGTCTTTGCGGTGCGAACCGCGACAGTTTCATGGCTCGCAAACTCGCGGTGCAAACCGCCAGCGTTCCAAGGGCCGCAAACATCTGGGACAGCCCCAGATAGGGCTTGGGACAGTCCCGAGTTTGCTACGAAAGTGCTTAAATTAGCACCATTCGGGACAGCTGCTAAAATTTCCCCATGGTTCTCATTCCGTTAGACCCGTCGATGCGAAAAGCCCCCGGATCGGTTGATTTCGGAAAATACAGGCGTCGCCAGCTGGCTTCTGCCCCCTTGAAAATCAATACCCCGTCAAAGGGCGGGCTATCCTTGGCATAGCTCAACAACGGGCTGTCAGTGACAATTACGGCGGTGCCGAATTCCGGGATAGCCACCGTGCCGGTTATGGAAAAAGCCGGATAGCGTCCGCTCAGATCCCAACTCAACAGACCGTCTGTCAACTGCACCTGGCGCTGGTTCACTTCATCGATCAGCATGCGGCTGTGGACCAGATAACGCTGCTGTTTGCCCTGGTAGGCGTTCATGGTCAGCTGCAACTGTCCGCTTAATAAGAAGCGACGCTGCTCCAATTGGGCAGGCAGCCGGGCATAGTCGAGGTTGAGTTCCAGCTGGCCGGTTGCTGTATCGAGCTGCCGGTGACGGTTAACGCCGCGTTGTAGGTCAGGCCGCAGTTGTCGGCATAGTTTTCATAGTCAAGGCTGCCGCTGAGCGCTCCAGTGGCGGCTATGGCTAGCTGGACTGTGGTTTGCCCCCGGCTGCCGGCCTGCTGCAGGGTTTTGGGGACGACGACCGTTTGCCCTGGTTGCAGATTAAGCTGGGTGACATAGGCGATCAGCGGATCGATGAGCAAGCTGTGGGCCTTGATCAGGCCAAAGTAGGGTTTGCCGTCGGAGACCTTCAGGGTCAGCTGCCAGGCATGATCGCCTCGTTGTTCCTGCGGGTCGGGCAGATAATAGGGGGTCAGGGTGATCACCTGGGTGTTGTTGCCGTCAAAATGAACCTGGGGGCGGGTCTGGTTCGGCGCAGCGCAGGCTGTCAGCAGGATGGTCAGTAATATGGCCAATGCTGCTCTTAAAAAGGTTTTCCGGCTGTTCCGAACCATAACTGCTCCGTCGATCAGGGCTGGCCGGTTTGGAAACAGGTTATTTCCGGGACCGGTGCAGCGATTGTGGCGAAGCGACCTCCGCATGACCGAGGTGCCGGAGTGCGGATGAAGCGATTCAGCGGTCGGTTGTTGTTTAAAAGTCTGTTAAGGGATTGAAAAGCGATATTATCTCGTTTTCATCCGGAAACGGCGCTTTTTCCGTTGTAGCGACGTCAATCTACGGACTTCCTTGTGCGGCGTATCGATATACGCCTCCGCGCAAGCCCTTGATTTTCTTGCCACAACGGAAAACTGCTCGTTTCCAATCTGAAAACTTCTTGATTGCCATCCAAAGTTTCCGGATGACAACTAATCTCAATATGTTGAGACGCTGTTTTGGAGATTGTAACACTGTTTCTACATTGATTGTAGGTCTTTTCCGGAGCGGTCGGATGGTTTTGCCGGTACTTCCTCCAAAAAACCGATCCAGGTCACGGTCAGGGTGGGGACGCCGAACTCCTCTTCAACCTTTCCTTTCAGCACATAGGGGCGCCGCCTGGTCAGCTTGCGACAGAAGCGGGCATAGGCCTGCGGAAAGAACGTGGCGTCATAGATGCCGCTCTGGTCTTCAAAAGAGACAAACTCCATGGGTCGGCCGTTTTTATCCTGGACGGTTTTGCCCGTGACCCACCAGCCGATCATGGTGACATGGCGGCCGGTCCAGCGCAGCATCATACTGGAGTCGACCGGGTTGAGGCGCGCCAGCCGGACCCGGGTAGAGCACCAGCGGATGGATGGAGACCAGCATGCCGAGGGCTTCCTGCTCCTGCTCAAGGACGGTTTTCTCGTCATAGGGTGGCGGCATTGGAAGGGGCGGGGACGGCGCGGCAAACAGGCTGGCCTGCGCGGTCGCAGCGGTCCGGCGGTGGGCGAGCAGTTCCCAGAGCAACGCCGGGCGGCGCTGTTTCCCTTCCAGTTCGTCGAAACAGCCGGCTTTGATCAGCAGGCGGATATCAGCCGGGTCGATGGCCACCCGGCCGAGGAAATCCTGAAAATCCACAAAATCCCCCTGTGTCTGACGCTCCTTCAGTAAGGTGTTCAGG
This sequence comes from Pelobacter seleniigenes DSM 18267, assembly GCF_000711225.1. Taxonomy (NCBI): domain Bacteria; kingdom Pseudomonadati; phylum Thermodesulfobacteriota; class Desulfuromonadia; order Desulfuromonadales; family Desulfuromonadaceae; genus Pelobacter; species Pelobacter seleniigenes. The sequence goes on along the minus strand of NZ_JOMG01000003.1, from coordinate 350 downwards.
GCGGCCTGGCTGAGGCCGCCAATCTGCATCAGCCCGACCCGCAGGCTGCGGCGCCGGCCGTAGTAATGGGCGGTGCTGCGGTTGATGTCCGGCGGCAGGATCTCCAGGTGCATGCGGCGGGCCTCGGAGATATAGGCCGCCGGGGAATAAAAGCCGCCCCGGTTGGAGATCACGGCGGCCATGAACTCGGCCGGGTAATGGGCTTTGAGATAAGCCGACTTGCAGCTGACCAAGGCATAGGATGCCGAGTGGGGCTTGCAGAACGAATAGCCGGCAAAGGAGAGAATCTGCTCCCAGAGGGCATCGACCACCTCCAGACTGACCCCGCGGTCCTGCGCCCCGTGTTGAAA
>NZ_JOMG01000002.1:0-2500 GCF_000711225.1 Pelobacter seleniigenes DSM 18267 | reverse complement strand
TCGGTAATTGAAGGCTCTGGAAAGTGCCGCCATAGAGGGTGATAGCCCGTATGTGAAACCGAGATCCACCCTAGGGAGTCCCCGAGTACCACGGACACGTGAAATCCTGTGGGAAGCTGGGAGGACCATCTTCCAAGGCTAAATACTCCCCGATGACCGATAGCGCATAGTACCGTGAGGGAAAGGTGAAAAGAACTCCGATAAGGAGAGTGAAATAGACCCTGAAACCGTATGCCTACAAGCAGTGGGAGCCCTATGTCTTCGGACAGGGTGACCGCGTGCCTTTTGCATAATGAGTCAGCGAGTTACGTTCAGCAGCGAGGTTAAGCCGTTAGGTGTAGCCGTAGCGAAAGCGAGTCTGAATAGGGCGATTGAGTTGCTGGGAGTAGACCCGAAACCGAGTGATCTATCCATGGGCAGGGTGAAGGCGACGGTAACACGTCGTGGAGGCCGGAACCCACTTAGGTTGAAAACTGAGGGGATGACCTGTGGATAGGAGTGAAAGGCTAATCAAACTCGGAGATAGCTGGTTCTCCCCGAAATATATTTAGGTATAGCCTCGTATGAATCGTCCCGGAGGTAGAGCACTGAATGGGCTAGGGCCTTCACCAGGGTACCAAACCTAATCAAACTCCGAATGCCGGGAACGTCTGTACGGGAGTCAGACTGCGGGTGATAAGGTCCGTAGTCAAAAGGGAAACAACCCAGATCGCCAGCTAAGGTCCCTAAATCTGTGCTAAGTGGGAAAGGTTGTGGGAATGCATAAACAACCAGGAGGTTGGCTTAGAAGCAGCACCCCTTTAAAGAAAGCGTAATAGCTCACTGGTCGAGTGGGCCTGCGCCGAAAATGTAACGGGGCTCAAGCACAGTACCGAAGCTGCGGATTTGTACTAAGTACAAGTGGTAGGGGAGCATTGTAGCAACCGCTGAAGGTCGACCGCGAGGACGGCTGGAGGAACTACAAGAGCTTATGCTGACATGAGTAGCGAAAATGTGGGTGAGAAACCCACACACCGTAAGCCCAAGGTTTCCTTTGTAAAGGTAATCTGCGAAGGGTTAGTCGGCCCCTAAGGCGAGGGCGAAAGCCGTAGTCGATGGGAAACAGGTTAATATTCCTGTACCTCTTATAATTGCGATGGGGGGACGGAGAAGGGTAGGTCATCCGGGTGTTGGACGTCCCGGTTTAAGCGAGTAGGCGGGGAAAGTAGGCAAATCCGCTTTCCTATGAAACGTCGAGACGCGATGACGAGAGCTTTAAGCTCATAAAGTGATTGATCCCATGCTTCCAAGAAAAGCCTCTAAGCTTCAGATTATAAGAGACCGTACCGCAAACCGACTCAGGTGGGCGGGCAGAATATGCCAAGGTGATTGAGATAACTCTGGTTAAGGAACTCGGCAAAATGACACCGTAACTTCGGGAGAAGGTGTGCCTCCGTTAGGTGAGGGGATTTACTCCCTAAGCCGAAGGGGGTCGCAGAGAAATGGCGGTAGCGACTGTTTACTAAAAACACAGCACTCTGCAAACTCGTAAGAGGACGTATAGGGTGTGACGCCTGCCCGGTGCCGGAAGGTTAAGGGGATGTGTTAGCGCAAGCGAAGCATTGAACCGAAGCCCCGGTAAACGGCGGCCGTAACTATAACGGTCCTAAGGTAGCGAAATTCCTTGTCGGGTAAGTTCCGACCTGCACGAATGGCGTAACGACTTCCGCACTGTCTCAACCAGGGACTCAGCGAAATTGAATTCTCGGTGAAGATGCCGAGTACCCGCGGCAAGACGGAAAGACCCCGTGAACCTTTACTATAGCTTGGCAGTGATATTCGGGACAGCATGTGTAGGATAGGTGGGAGACTTTGAAGCTGGCACGCCAGTGTCGGTGGAGTCGTCCTTGAAATACCACCCTTGTTTTTCTGGATATCTAACCTAGACCCGTGATCCGGGTCGGGGACACTGCCTGGTGGGTAGTTTGACTGGGGCGGTCGCCTCCCAAATTGTAACGGAGGCGCGCGAAGGTTCCCTCAGGCTGATTGGAAACCAGCCGAAGAGTGCAAAGGCATAAGGGAGCTTGACTGCAAGACAGACACGTCGAGCAGGTGCGAAAGCAGGTCTTAGTGATCCGGTGGTTCTGTATGGAAGGGCCATCGCTCAACGGATAAAAGGTACTCCGGGGATAACAGGCTTATCTCCCCCAAGAGTTCACATCGACGGGGAGGTTTGGCACCTCGATGTCGGCTCATCACATCCTGGGGCTGAAGTCGGTCCCAAGGGTTTGGCTGTTCGCCAATTAAAGTGGTACGCGAGCTGGGTTTAAAACGTCGTGAGACAGTTTGGTCCCTATCTGCCGTGGGCGTAGGAGATTTGAGAGGATCTGTTCCTAGTACGAGAGGACCGGAATGGACGAACCACTAGTGTTCCTGTTGTCACGCCAGTGGCATCGCAGGGTAGCTATGTTCGGAAAGGATAACCGCTGAAAGCATCTAAGCGGGAAGCCCACCTCAAGAC